>DAIEHO010000301.1 GCA_027353565.1 Propionibacteriaceae bacterium | reverse complement strand
GGCCAGCCCGCGGTTGGCCACGATCAGCGCCTCGCACGGGAGGTCCCCCGACACGAGGTCGAGGTCCCGGACGGCGTTGGACGAACCGACGAAGAGCGCACTGCCCGGACAGGTGGCGGCAGCGACCACGCGCGCGACGTGCAGGCCGGTGACCTCGGGCCAGGCGTCGACCGCGGCCATGGCGTGCGCCTCGATGGCGCGCCCCGCCGCGAGCCACCGGTCCAGCCAGACCGGGTCGTCCGTACCGTCCACCACGACCCCGCCCGTACGTAGCGCCGTCCTTCCGGGGCCCAGGTCGTCGTCGTGACGAATGACCTGGACGACCTCGACCCGGGCGTCGTCGAGCAGCGCCGTGATCGGGCGCGACAGTGTCGGGCGTCCGAACACGACGACGCGCTCGATCCCGTCGGCGAGGTCGCGGAGGGCCAGCCGGTACGCGGGGACCCGCGCAGCGCCGGACCGTGCGCCCGACGTCGGCTCGGCCAGGAGCGGCCATCCGACCCGCGTCGCGAGCTCGGCGGCCTCGGGACCGGCACCGTCGCCCGCGACCACCACGGTGCGTGGGCCCAGCACGAGCGGCTCCCGCGAGGAGACGGCGCCCACATGAGCCTGCTCACCTCCGGCGGTGACCCCGGTGCTCGGGAGGGAGATGGTCTCACCCACAGCCGGCTGCAGGGGGACGTCGAAGCACACGTTGAGGTGGGCAGGACCCGGGCGACCGCGCAGACGGCCCTTGGCCGCAGCGAGCGCATCGAGCCACGGCGTCCCGTCCCAGTTCACGGGGTCGACGTCCCAGGAGTACGCGACCGCCTCGAGCAGCTTCCCCTGCGCATCCGACGTCTGGTTGGCCCAGGTGCCGCGCAGCCGGTGAGGGCGGTCGGCGGTGAGGAGCAGCAGCGGGACTCCGCCGTGACGGGCTTCCATCGCCGCCGGGACGAGGTTCGCAACCGCGGAACCGGAGGTGGTGACGACGACCGCCGGGTGCTCAGGGTCGGCGCGGCCGATGCCCAGCCCGAAGAAGGCGGCACTGCGCTCGTCGTGCCGCACGTGCAGCCGGAGCAGGCCGTCGCGTTCGGCGGCTGCGACCACGTACGCGATGGGGGCCGACCGGGACCCCGGCGACAGCACGACGTCGCGTACGCCGGCGGCGACCAGGTCCGCGATCAACCGGCCCGCCGCCTCGACCGACGAGCTCACGAGGCGCTCCTCAGCTCGAGGACCCGCCAGCACCGGGCCAGCCTGACCAGCCACCACTGCGTGCGGTCGGCAGGGGCGGCGAAGCGATGGGGATCCGGCAGCGGTGCGGTCGCGCGCGCCGCCAGCCAGCCCGAGGTCGGCAGGAGCGCGTCCGCGCAGACATCGGACGCGAAGAGCGCGACCGTACCCAGTCCGCAGGCGAGCGGCTCGTCGGGAAGTGAGGCCGCGGCGGCCACTCCCGCCGCGATGCCGACGCTGGTGTCGAGGGCCGACGACACGACGACCCGTACGCCGAGCCTGGACAGCTCCTCGGCCACGGCGAGCATCCGCGCCACCCCGCCCAGCGGCGCCACCTTGACCACGGCGACGTCGATGGCGCCCGTACGTGCGACGCGCAGCGGGTCGTCCGTCTTGCGGATCGACTCGTCGGCGGCGAGAGGGACCTGTACGTGCGCGCGGTCGAGCAGCTCGCGCAGCTCGACCAGCTCGGCGACCTCGGCGCACGGTTGCTCTGCGTACTGCAACCCGATCTCCGCGAGCGATCGCAGTGCGACCAGCGCCTCGTCCACCGACCACCCACCGTTCGCGTCGACCCGGACTGCGGCGTCGGGACGTGCGGCGCGCACCGCCCGTACCCGCGCGATGTCGTCGGCGAGGGTCTGCCCCGCCTCGGCCACCTTGACCTTGACCGTCCCGCAGTCGCCGAAACGTTCGAGGATCGCGGGGACCTGGTCGGCCGTCACTGCGGGCACGGTTGCGTTCACCGCCACCCGGTCGCGTCGTGGCACCGGCCACCCCTGCCAGGCCGCCTCGATGCCCGACGCCAGCCAGGCAGCCGCCTCGGCGTCCTCGTACTCGACGAACGGGGCGAACTCCCCCCAGCCGTGGGGGCCCTCCAGCAGCAGCGCTTCACGGACGAGGACGCCGCGGAACCGTACGCGCATCGGCACGGCGACGACGCGGGCACCCGCGAGGACCTCGTCGAGGGGCGGGAGGATCACGGGCACCGGCGAATCCTCCCACGTTCTGGCGCGCGACTTCGCAGACCGTGCACACGTCCCTGCCTTTCCCAGCCGGCCGTCCCCGGCCGAGCAGCAGCAGGGAGCCCGATGGCGCTCGAGACGTTCACCCGCGCGTGCGGTAGTCGCGACGGGTCGCCGGCCCTCGGGGCGTCGAGCCGAGCGGGCGTTGCGGTCGGAGCGCCGGGAAGGGACCCTCCTGGCAGGTGCGGCAGTAGAAGACGACGCGGCTTGTGTGGTCGAGCGGGGCTACCTCGATCGTGGTCCCGCAGCGCCGGCACGGGAGACCGGACCGGCCATGGACGTAGTCCTGCTGCCCCTCGACCCGGCTGCCGGTGATCGTCCGCGCGTACGTGTCCTTGTTCGCCTCGAGCAGGGTGTGGGCGCGGGCGACCGTACCGGCCAGCCGCACGGGGCTGACGTCCCCGATCAGCGTCCAGGGCGACAGGCGCTGGAGGAACAGCGTCTCCGCGACGTACACGGTGCCGAGCCCCGCAAGGTTCCGCTGGTCGAGCAGGGCGGCGCCGATGGGGACACCGGGCAGCGCCGCGAGGTTGGCGACGGCGCGCTCGGCGTCCCAGTCCGGGCCCAGCACGTCCGGCCCGAGGTGCCCCACCAACGTGTGCTCGTCCCGCGTGGCGACGAGGTCCAGCATGCCCAGCCGGGTTCCGACCGCGACGTACGAGTCGGTCGCCAGCACAGCCCGTACGTCCGGGCTCCGTACCTGCCGCCCGTCGTTGGGCCCGACCCGCCAGCGGCCCTCCATCTTGAGATGGGAGTGGAGGGTACGCCCGGACGTCAGGCGATGAAGGAGGTGCTTCCCGGCGGCGACCACCTCGATCGTGGTGTCGCCGACCAGATCAGCGGTCGCGAGCGACGGCCAGCGGAGATCGGCGATCGTGAGCTCGTGGCCGCTCAGCGCGGCATGGAGCCGTCGCGCCGCCTGGAACACCGAGTCGCCTTCGGGCATGCGCTCATTCTGGCCCGAACGCCCAACCGTCGAGTCACCGTCGCGCTAGTTGTCGGTCGGGTAGGCGACGTACGCGAACTCGGTGCCGTCGGGGGACCAGCTCGTGACGTTGATCGTGCCCTGGCCGCCGAACAGCTGGATGGTCGCGACCGGCGCGTCCCACTCCGGCAGCTCGACGATCCGCAGCTCGACCGGCTTGTCGGCCGGGTGACCGACCGTACCCGCCGGGAAGCTGATGTACACCGCGTGCGTCCCGTTCGGTGAGAGGTGCGGGAACCAGTCGACCTGGTCGTCGTGGGTGAGGCGCTGGAGGTCGGAGCCGTCCAGCGCGACCCGTGCGATCTGACCGTGCCCGTCGGCCGTCGTGAAGAGCTCGGTGTTGAAGTACACCCACTGTCCGTCGAGCGAGAACTCCGGGCCGTCGTCGTGGCGCGGAGAGTCGGTGAGGGGGATGTCCCAGGAGCTGTCCGCGGCGAGGAGCCGTACGTTCCCGTTGGCCCACCCGCCGTCCGGCTGGAGCGCGACGTACGAGAGGACCGTTCCGTCAGGGCTGATGCCGTGGAGGAAGTGCATGCGACCGTCGTCGAGGGAGACCTGGGCGGCGCTCCCGCCCGCACGGGGGACCGTGTAGATGTGCCAGTCGCTCGCCGAGGCATAGATCGTCTGGCCGTCGGGCGAGAGCACATGGTCGTTGTTCACGGGCGGCAGCTTGTCCGTACTGATCTGACGCGGCTCCCCGCCGGTCGCCGGCAGCTCCCACAGCAGACCCTGCGCGTTGAGGACGAGCTGACCGTCGGGTCCCCAGTTCGGTGCCTCGAACAGGACCTCGCGGGACTCGTGGACGAGGCGCGTCGCCCCGGCCAGGTCGGACACCCACACCTGGCAGCGCTGACCTGGGGCGAGAACACGGTACGAGGGTTGGGAGTCGGCCATGGGGGTGATCGTACCGGGCCGTCAGGACGCGAGCTGGACGACGAGGTTGATGGTGGTGGCAAGGATGACCGCACCGAGGACGTACGAGATCAGGGCGTGCCGCAGTGCGACGTGACGGATGCGCTTCTGAGTGAAGTCGGTGTCGCTGACCTGGTAGGTCATCCCGATCGTGTACGCGATGTACGCGAAGTCCTGGTAGTCGGGTTTGTCGTCCGAGTGGAAGTCGACGGGCCCGGTCGACTCCGCGGAGTAGTACAGGCGGGCGTAGCGCAACACGTAGACCGTGTGCACGGCGGCCCACGAGGCGGCGACTCCGGCCACCCCGACGAGCCCCTCGAGCGTGTTCGAGGCCTGGCCGTTGTGCCGCGTGCCGGCGAGCAGGAGGCCGACCCCCACGATGCTGGCGAGGCTGGCGAGGATCACCAGCGTGTCGGCCATGCCGTCACTGGGGTCGTTCTCCTTGGCATGCTCCCGGGTCTGTCCGGCGTCCAGTCGTCCGATCGCCAGCCACGTCAGGAGCGTGAACAGCGTCGCGAACGCGACCCAGGCCGCCATCGGCGCATCCGTGGGGTGGCGGAACAGGGCGAACCCGATCCCCGCGGCGACACCCCCGACGATCGAGATGCCGACCCGAAGCAGCATGGAGTTGGCAAGCGCGCGCATGGCCCGACAGTACTGGCCACGAGGGAATCCCGGCTGCCGGGCGAGGACGCCTCGGGGAGAGTGCCGGATGCCGGCGCCCCGACGCGATCCCTGCGTCACCCGCCACCGCCGCAGGCTCCGGCGCCGGGGCGACGACTCGGCCGTGCCTCTCGCCGGGACGCGCTGGACCTGAGCCCCGAGCGGACCGCGGTCTGAGGTCATCGACGCAGCCTCAGTCCCTTCGGAGTGAGCTGGAAACCGGCCTCGGCCAGCGCGGCCCCGAGCGGGCGGTCGCCGCCCATCACCGAGGAGCCGTCGATCGTCTCCACGGTGAGCTTGCCGAGGGCACCGGCATGGACGGAGTCGGCCAGAGCCCGCGCGGCCGGGAGCAGCAGAGCGTTCTCGTCGGTGAAGCTCAACAGGGTCTTGCCGCCGCGCTCCACGTACAGCGCGAGGGCCCCGTCGACGAGGACGACGAGCGCCCCGGCCTTGCGTGCGGGCTGGTGACCTCGTGACTCGCCCGGCCCGTCGTGGAGCGGCCACGGGAGCGCGGCGCCGAAAGGGTTCGCCGGGTCACAGGCCGCCAGCACGAGGACCTGGTCCCACCGGTCGTCCTTGTCGATGCGGGAGCGTTCGCGTCTGCTGCTGCCCGGCGCCCGCGTCGTCGCACGCAGCCGGTCCACCGCTCCCGTTCCTCCGAACTGCGAGGCACCCAGCCCTTCCACGAAGTAGCCGCGTCGCACGCGACCGGCCTCCTCCGCCGCCGCGAGCACCCGGTAGACCGCGGCGAACCCCCCGGGGACGTCCTCGGCGACGACCGATCCCCGCGTCACCACTCCGTACCGCTCGAGAAGGGTCTCAGCCCGCGTGTACTCGAGCTGTGTCAGCCGCTGCCGGTCGGGCTCGGCCGGTGGCGTCGGGAGCAACGACCAGCGGCCTGCGGCATCCTCGGGGAGCGTCGGCCCGCCTGCCGAAACTGGTCGGTGGAGTCCGTACGAGCCCGGCATCCCCAACCCGCCGCCGGCCCGTCCGTACCTCCCGCGCCGTGCCGTCGCGCGCGGCCTGTGGGCCGTCGACACGTGCGCCAGCCTGGCTCGCAGCGGTCCGAGCGTCGCGGTCGTCACGCGTCCCGCCCATGCGAGTCGCCACAGCGACGGGCCGACCATCGACACGTCGAGGCGGCTCGCGTCGGCGATGCCTCGAGCGAAGTAGGCCCCGCCACCGCTGAGCGCCTCGAGCACCCGGAGATCCGTCTCGTCGGCCGGCTCCTCGCCCGAGCGCAGCAGGATCGGCGCGAGGTCTGCGGGGAGCACCGTCAGCCACCCGTCGCCGCCGGCGAGCTCACCGGCGCCCTGCCACAGCACCTCGCCCGCCGCGACGAGCTCGTCGAGCATCGCCGGGGTGTAGCCGTTGACCCGTGCCGGCAGGATCAGCGACTCCAGGGCACTGGCCGGTACGACCGCGCCCGCGAGCTGCTCCACCACGCGGAGCACGCCGTCGACGCCCCGGAGCCGGCCGCCGACGTTCTGCCACGCCGGCAGGAACCGGGCGTAGTCGGCCGCCGTGACCGGCTCGACCTCGGAGCGCAGCGCAGCGAGCGACCGCCTCCTGACCAGGGAGAGGACCCGCGGATCGCAGTAGTGAGGTGGCGGCCCGTCGGAAGCGGGCGGGTCGGTCGCCCTCGACACCCAGCCGACGGGACGCAGGTCGCCCTCGGTGAGCCGGCCGTCACCCACGAGGCGCCGCACCGCGTCCCGCACCACCGCGGTGCCCAACCCGAGCCACGCGGCCACCTCCGCCACGGCGAACGGCACGGCGTTGCGTGCGTACCGCATCACGAGGTCACCGAGCGGGTCGGCCACCGGCGCCGTGTACGCGTCGGGCAGCCCGACGGGCAGCGAGACCCCCAGTGCGTCGCGGAGACGCCCCGCGTCCTCGACCGCGGCCCAGCGCTCCTGCCCGGCGACCCCCACCCGTACGATCCGTCGAGCCTCGGCGAGCTCCACCGTCCAGGCCTCCGCGAGCCCCACCGGGTCGTCGCCCGCGATGCGCCGCGACAGCTCGTGGGAGCTGATCGGCCCGATCGTACGGATCAGGTCCGCCACGTCCTCGGCGTCTCGGGCGCGACGGTCCTCGGCCAGGTGCTGGAGCTCGGCCTCGGTGCGTGTCAGCGCCTCGGGGTCCAGCAGCTCGGACAGGGCGAGTCCCTCGCTCGTGCCGAGCAGCTCCGCCAACAACGTCGGGTCGAGCGTGAGCGCCGCCGCCCGCCGGTCGGCCAGCGGGCTGTCGCCCTCGTACATGAACTGCGCCACGTAGCCGAACAGCAGCGACCGTGCGAACGGTGACGGCTGACGCGTCTCGACCTCGACGAGTGCGACCTCCTTGCTGCGGATCCTGCGGAGCAGGTCGACCAGCCCCGGCACGTCGAACACGTCCTGGACACACTCCCGCACGGCCTCGAGCACGATCGGGAACGCCGGGTACGCCGACGCCACGCTCAGCAGCTGCGCGGAGCGCTGTCTCTGCTGCCACAAGGGTTGCCGCCGACCGGGCTGTCTCGGGGGCAGGAGCAGCGCCCGTGCCGAGCACTCCCGGAACCGGGCAGCGAACAGGGCGGACCCACCGAGCTGCGAGGTGACGACCTCCGACACCTCGTCGGGGTCGAGCATGATCGCGTCGAGCAGCTGCGCCGGGTCGAATGACGCGCCGCTGTCGTCCAGGCCGTAGCTACCCGCATCCTCGGCCGTGTCGGGCAGCCGAAGCACGATGCCGTCGTCGGCCGGCATCGCCTGGACGTCGAGCCCGTACGCCTCGCGCAGGCGGGCGGCGATGGCCAACGCCCACGGGCTGTGGACCGGGGCTCCGTACGGGCTGTGGATGACGACCCGCCAGTCGCCGAGCTCGTCGCGGAACCGCTCGACGAGCAGCGTGCGGTCGTCCGGTAGGTGGCCGGTCGCCTCGCGCTGCTCACCGAGGTAGCCGAGCAGGTTGTCTGTGGCCCACTCGTCGAGCCCGGCCTTCCGCACGCGCGCCCTTGCCTTGGTCGGCTCCAGCCGTGAGACCTCACCGACGAACCGGCCCACGGCAGCGCCGAGCTCGGCCGGACGGCCGAGCGAGTCGCCCTTCCAGAACGGAAGCCGCGCTGGGACGCCCGGCGCGGGTGTGACCATGACCCTGTCGTGGGTGATGTCCTCGATCCGCCACGAGGTCGTGCCGAGCGCGAACACGTCGCCCACCCGCGACTCGTACACCATCTCCTCGTCCAGCTCGCCCACCCGGCGCCCGGGACCCTCGGACCCTGCCAGGAAGACCCCGAACAGGCCTCTGTCGGGGATCGTCCCGCCGGCCGTGACCGCGAGCCGCTGCGCGCCGCGACGGCCCGTGAGGGTGCCGGCGACCCGGTCCCACACCACCCGGGGTCGCAGCTCCGCGAACTCGTCCGAGGGGTAGCGTCCGCTCAGCATGTCGAGCACCGACTCCAGGACGGCCCGGCTCAGCCCCGCGAACGGTGCCGAGCGTCTCACAAGGGCGAACAGCTCGTCGACGTCCCAGTCATCGAGCGCACACATCGCGACGACCTGCTGCGCGAGCACGTCGAGCGGGTTGGACGGGACCCGGAGTGCCTCGATCTGGCCGGCGCGCATCCGCTCGACGATGACGGCGGTCTGGACGAGGTCGCCGCGGAACTTCGGGAACAGCACTCCCCGTGACACGGCACCGACCTGATGGCCCGCTCGACCGACACGCTGGAGTCCGGAGGCGACCGAAGGGGGCGCCTCGACCTGGACGACGAGGTCGACGGCCCCCATGTCGATGCCGAGCTCCAGCGACGACGTCGCGACCACCGCTGGCAGCCGACCCGCCTTCAGGTCCTCCTCGATGACCGACCGCTGCTCCCGCGAGACAGAGCCGTGATGCGCCCTGGCGAGAAGGGCCGGGGTCGCCGCGAACACACCCGACTGCGCCATCAGCTCGGCCGGAGGTCGTACGGACCCCGGCCGCTCCGCCTCCCCGAGCCGTTCCGCGTAGACCTCGTTGAGCCGTCCGGTGAGCCGCTCGGCCAGGCGGCGGGAGTTGGCGAACACGAGCGTGGACCGGTGTGCGGTGACGAGGTCGACGATCCGCTCCTCGACGTGCGGCCAGATCGAGGCGTGCGCGGCCGGGTCGTTCTTCGCGGGCGCGGTGCCGAGCTCGCCCAGGTCCGGCACCGGCACGACGACCTGGAGGTCCCACTGCTTCTCCGAGGGCGGCGCGACGATCGCCGTCGGGCGCCCTCCGGTGAGGAAGCGGGCCACCTCCTCCACGGGGCGTACGGTCGCGCTGAGCCCGATCCGCTGGGCGGGAGCCGGCAGCAGCGCGTCCAGGCGGTCGAGCGACAGCGCGAGGTGGGCACCCCGCTTCGTGCCCGCGACCGCGTGGACCTCGTCGACGATCACCGTCGTGATGCCCGTGAGCGCCTCCCGCGCGGCAGACGTGAGGAGCAGGAACAGCGACTCGGGAGTCGTGATGAGGATGTCCGCCGGGCGACGAGCGAACGTCCGGCGCTCGTCGGCGGGAGTGTCGCCCGACCGGACGGCGACGCTGATCTGTGGTGCTGACAAGCCCAGACGCGTCGCAGCGTGACCGATCCCGACCAGCGGCGAGCGGAGGTTGCGCTCGACGTCGGTGGCCAGGGCCTTGAGCGGCGACACGTACAGCACGCGGCACGCGGACCGCTCCGGGTCGCGCGGTGTCGTCACGAGCCGGTCGATCGCCCAGAGGAACGCGGAGAGCGTCTTGCCCGAGCCGGTGGGCGCCACGACCAGTGTGTGCTGGCCCGACGAGATCGCCTCCCACGCCCCGGTCTGTGCGGCCGTGGGCGCGCTGAAACTCGACCGGAACCACGCCGCCGTGGCCGGGGAGAACCGGTCCAGCACGTCCGCCATCGCCCTCCTTGTGCGACCCCCACTGTGTCACGCGCGACCGACAGGAGGCTCTCCCGGGAACCGGGTCCGAGGTCCCCCACCAACGGCCCTTCTCGTCGCGTATGTTGATCGACGTAGGACCTCATCGCGGAGGAAGCAACCATGCACGTCGGGTATGACGGTAGGGGCCGTCGGCT
>DAIEHO010000281.1 GCA_027353565.1 Propionibacteriaceae bacterium | reverse complement strand
CCCCAGTTGTCGAGGATCTGCTTCGTCGCGTGCGTGAGCAGCGGCACGGTCACGTACTCCCACTTCTGCATGCGGATCACCCTAGTGTCCCGCGACCTTCGTACCACTCACGTACCGACCGGGTGCCGCGGGCATGAGGCCTTCGCCCGTACGCTGGGGGCATGCCCGACGTCGCCCCGCTGCACATCGTGAGCGGCAAGGGGGGGACCGGGAAGACCACTGTCGCCCTCGCCCTTGCGCTGATGCTTCGGCGTTCCGGCGAGACCCTCGTCTGCGAGGTCGAGTCCCGGCATGGTCTGACCGAGGCCGCGGGCGTCGCCAAGATCCCGGAGGGCCAGGAGCGCAGCGTCACGATCGCCGGGCAGAAGCTGCGCATGCTGAGCGTCGACTCGCGGCACGCCCTGCGCGACTACCTCGACCACGTACGACTGGGCGTCGCGGGCGCACTGCTCGACAAGACCGGCTTCGCCGACTTCGCGTCCGAGCTCGCGCCGGGTCTTCGGGACGTACTGCTGACCGGCAAGGTCTACCAGGCGGCGAGGCGCCGTATGAAGGGCCATCCGGACGCCGTCGACGCTGTCGTCATGGATGCGCCGCCGACCGGCCGGATCGAGAACTTCCTCACCGCCGGCGAGGCGCTCGCCGAGGTCGTCGTGGTCGGACCCATCGCGCCGCAGGCCCAGTCGATCATGGCTCTGCTCCGTGCCGAGACCACGCAGGTCCACCTCGTCACGACCTGCACGGAGATGGCGCTGACGGAGACTCTGGCCACCATCGACGCCCTCACCGGCCACGGCATCGCCGTCGGCCATGTGATCGTCAACCAGGTCATGGCGGCTCCCCCTCCGCTGCCGGACACGGTGACCGAGCCCGCGCTGCGCATCGCCTGGGAGCGCGACTGCGCCGTGGCCGCCGAGCAGCAGCCGTGGGCCGACCTGCTCGCGGACCGCCTCTCCGCGCTCGGCCGTCGGCCCGCTCTGACGCTGCCGCTCCTGCCCGACGAGGTGGCCCCGGCCGATCTCGTCCGCATCGCTGACCTGCTCGCAGAGGGCTGGGACGCGTGAGGCAGCTCTTCGAGGTGGCGGAACTGATCGGTGACCGGGACGTACGAGTCATCGTGACCTGCGGTACGGGCGGCGTCGGCAAGACGTCGGTCTCGGCCGCGCTGGCCGTGGCAGCAGCCGAGTCGGGTCGCCACGTCGTCCTCGTGACCGTCGACCCCGCGAAACGCCTGGCCACGGCGCTGGGGCTCGAGGGACTGGGCGGGGAGCCACAGCCCGTACCCGGCATCACCGGCGGCAGCCTCGATGCCCTCATGCTCGACATGACGCAGACGTTCGACGACGCCGTACGGTCGCACGCACCGAGGAACCGCGTCGAGGAGGTGCTGCACAACCCGTTCTACAAGGCCATCTCCACGTCGTTCTCCGGCACGCAGGACTACATGGCCACCGAGAAGCTGGGCCAGCTGTACGAGCGGGCGCTGGCCACCGGACGCTGGGACCTCATCGTGGTGGACACCCCGCCGTCCCGGTCCGCGCTCGATTTCCTCGATGCGCCCGCCCGCCTCGACAGGCTGGCTGAGGGGCCCGTGCTTCAGCTGCTGGCTCCGAGCAGCGGCCCGCTCAAGCTCATCGGGGCCGGCCTGTCGCAGGTGACGTGGCTGATCTCGAAGGTCATCGGCAGCAAGGCGCTCACGGACCTGCAGGTCTTCGCCTCGGCGTTCGAGACGGTGATGGCCGGATTCCGACGCCGCGCCACCGTCGTACGGACCCTGCTGTCCTCTCCCGCGGCGGCCTTCGTCATCGTCGCCAGCCCCCGCAAGGCGGCGCTCGACGAGGCCCGCTACTTCGTGGGGCAGCTCCGGGACCGCGGCACCACCGCGCGCGGCGTGGTCGTCAACCGGGTCACGCCTGCAGTGAGCCTGTCCCCGGCGGCCGAACAGGCGCTGACGCTCGAGCCGGACGCGTACGGGTGGTGGCAGGCCAGCTGGGTGACGTGGCGGGCGCAGAGGTCACGGATGGTGAAGGCTCTCCCGGCCTCGCTGCCGGTGACGCTGGCGCAGACGCTCGATCGCGAAGTCACCGACCTCGACGTGGTGAGGGAGCTCGGGTCACTGCTCGTTGACGGCGCTGGGCTTTCCGAGGAGGACGAGGGACCAGTCATCCACGTCTGAGCGCTGGCGGAGGAGCTGACGACGCTCGCGCTCCGTCATACCGCCCCAGACACCCCACTCGATACGGTTGTCGAGGGCTTCGGCGAGGCACTCCTTGCGGACGCGACACCCCGAGCACAGGGTCCGTACGCGCTTCTGGTCCGCCCCATCGGGGAACAGCTCGTCCTGCTTGCCTTGGCACTTGGCCTCGAGCGTCCAGTCATCGTGACGGCGCAATGGCATCCTCGTCGATCCCTTCGACCCGAGCGGCGTGTCGCTGCCGCAAAACATGAGCACGACACGATCAAAGTACACAGAGAAGGGTCCTTCTGCCTAGATGCTCGAGGCGGGGACAAGACCCGTGCTGGTCGTCTGTTCGTGGTCTCACAGTCCTCTCGCTTACTCTGAACCCCATGAAGTCCCCTCAACTCGGGCCCAAGGTCTATGCCCTGGCGATGTTTGTGGTCGTCAGCGTGCTCGCCGGACTGCTTGTCGCGGGGTTTGCCGTGCCTCTGGCTGCCATCGGCGGCACCTCCGCCAAGTACGCGGCCCAGGCGATCGAGAGCCTGCCCGCCGACCTGACCATCGCCCCGGTCGCGGACAAGACCGTCATCCTCATGGCGGACGGGACACAGCTCGCCCAGCTGTACGACGAGAACCGCACGGTGGTGACGCTGGACCAGATCGCGCCGATCATGCGTACGGCGCAGGTCGCCATCGAGGACACGCGCTTCTACCAGCACGGCGCGCTCGACCTGAAGGGGACGCTGCGAGCCCTCGTCGTGACCGGCAGCGGCTCGAACGTACAAGGCGGGTCGACCCTGACCCAGCAGTACGTCAAGCAGGTACGCATCGAGGCGGCTCAGGCGGCCGGTGACCAGGCCGGTGTCGCCGCGGCGCAGGACCAGACGCTCGCCCGCAAGGTGCTCGAGTTGAGGTACGCGATCGCGCTCGAGGCGAAGTACTCCAAGGACGAGATCCTCACCCGCTATCTCAACATCGCCTACTACGGCGACGGCGCGTACGGCGTCGAGGCCGCGGCCAAGCACTACTTCGGCGTCAGCGCCAAGGACCTCACCCTGGCCCAGGCGGCGATGCTGGCGGGCCAGACCCAGGATCCTGTCGCGACCGACCCGGTGAACCACCCCGTGGCAGCGATCGACCGCCGCGACGTGGTCATCAACCGCATGCTCCAGCTGGGACTCATCACCGCCGACGACGCCGCCAAGGCCAAGGCCACACCGTTCGACCAGTCGAAGGTGGTCCCGGCCCGGAACGGCTGCGTCGGCACGAAGTACCCGTTCATGTGCGACTACGTGGTCCGCTCGCTGGAGCAGAACCCGGCGCTCGGCGCCACGGTCGCCGACCGGAAGAACACGATCTACCGAGGCGGCCTCATCGTGAAGACGCAGATCGACCCCAACTCGATGGACGTCGCCCAGGCGGCCGTGAGCTCGCACGTGGGACCGACCGACCCCGTCATCTCCACGATGGTCGAGGTGCAGCCCGGGACGGGGCTCATCCTCGCGATGGCCCAGAGCAGACCGGTGATGGGCAACAACGTGGCGGCCGGGGAGACGTACTACAACTATGCCGTCAGCGCGGCCATGGGCGGCGCCGAGGGCTACCAGGCAGGGTCAACGTTCAAGGCCTTCACGATCGCGGCCGCGTTCGACAAGGGCATCCCCGTCACCAAGCAGTTCGTGGGTACGAGTCCGCTGCAGCTCCAGAACAGGGTCTTCCAGACCTGCGACGGGTCCGGTGCCGCCACCAGCTTCAAGTTCCCGACGCAGAGCGGCCTGCAGAACGAGTTCAACCAGAGCTTCGGCAGCCTCGACATGAGGACGGCCGCCGCCAAGTCCGTGAACACCTACTTCGTCCAGCTCGAGGCCGCTGCGGGCATCTGCCAGGCGGCCGAGATGGCGCGAGCGGCCGGTGCGCAGATGTCCAACGGCAGCGACCTCGTGAAGACCTACTCGTACATCCCGTCGTTCACGCTCGGCGTGGCCGAGGTGACCCCACTGTCCATGGCGGATGCGTACGCGACGTTCGCGGCGCGTGGCGTCCATTGCGACCCGATCATCGTGAGCAGCATCGCGTCACGAGACGGCAAGCCCGTCGCGACCCAGAGCGCGAACTGCAAGCAGGTCATGCGGCCCGAGGTCGCCGACGGCGTGAACTACATCCTGCAGGC
>DAIEHO010000072.1 GCA_027353565.1 Propionibacteriaceae bacterium | reverse complement strand
GCGTCAGCACCGTCCGTTCCTCCAGGTGTCCGACCTGCTCGTACCGGTCGTGCCCGTCGGTCTCGGACTCGGACGGATCGGGAACTTCATCAACGGCGAGCTGTGGGGCCGCCCGGCCCCCGCGTCCCTGCCGTGGGCGATGATCTTCCCGCAGGTCGACAACACGCCGCGGCACCCCTCGCAGATCTACGAGTTCCTGCTCGAGGGCGTCCTGCTGTTCACGGTGCTCGCCCTGTACGGCAGGCGGCGGCCGCCGGCCGGAGCCCTCAGCGCCACGTTCCTCCTCGGCTACGGCATCCTCCGCTTCATCGCCGAGCACTTCCGCGAGCCCGACGCCTTCCTCGGAATCCTCGGACTCGGGCTCAGCATGGGCCAGTGGCTGTGCATCCCGATGATCCTCGCCGGCTCCGCGCTGCTGTGGTGGAGCTACCGCCGAGCACGTACCCGCCGGGAGGTTCCGGCGCCCGTCTGAGGCCCCGGCGCCCGGCTCGGGCCTCGCGACTGCACGATCTGCACGCGAAACGGGACTTGGCGGAGCGTTAGCCAGCACTTTACCTGAGAAATTCTCAGGTTCTGTCAGGATGTCCCCATGGACACCCTGCTCGAGGCTCGTCGAGGTCTGCCCGACACCTCCACGGAGCCCGCACCGCGCCGTGGCTCGATGACAGAGCCGCCATCGTCGCGGCTGCCAAGGCGCGGACTGCCCAGCCTCGTTGACGTGTCACCTACCACGCGGGGCCGCGCCATGCCCGAGACGCGCCTGTCGCCAGACGGGCTGGGGGCCCTCGACGTGCGGGTGTCGGCACGCTCCGTTCAGCGGCTGCACCGGATGCAGACGTCGATCCGAAGCCTCCACCGCGACGTGCTGACGGTCCTCGGCTGGAGCTCCGTCGCCGCGGCACTCGGACTGTGGGTTGCCGACGGCGGCGTCCGGACGGCGATGACCTCAAGCGCGAAGATGCTCATCGCCGCGGGGATCGTCACGGGTCTCGTCGCGACGGACCTCATGGTGGTCATGCTCGTGCTCGCGGCGCGCATCCCGCACGTCGACCGAACGATCGGCCACGACCGCGCGATCGCGCTCCATAACAAGCTCGGCAAGTGGGTGCTGTTAGGACTGCTGTTCCACGCCATCTTCCTGGTCTGTGGATACGCCGCGCAGGACTCTGTCGGCGTCGTCAGTGAGGTCGCGTCGCTGCTCGGCATCTCGGACCTCATGCTGAGCCTCATCGCTCTCGCGGCCCTGTCCGTCGTCGCCATCACCTCGATCATCGCGGTGAAGCGCAGCCTGCCGTACGAGGTGTGGCACGTCATCCACCTCACGACGTACGCAGCCATCGGCCTGTCGCTGCCGCACCAGTTCTCGGTGTCGGGGCTGTTCGCAGCGGGCACGTGGGAGCGGTGGTACTGGCTCGCCCTGTTCGGCCTCGTCGCGCTGGGCCTGCTGTCGTTCCGCTTCGTCCTGCCCCTCATCACCTCCTGGGAGCACCACCTCGTCGTCAGTCGGGTCGTGCTCGAGGACAGCGACGTCGTCACCATCGAGATGAGCGGGCGGGGCCTCGACCGGCTGGGAGCCGAGGCCGGCCAGTTCTTCTCCTGGCGGTTCCTGGGCAAGGGACTGTGGTGGCACCAGCACCCCTTCTCGCTGTCGGCGGCACCGACCGACGGCACGCTCCGGATCACGATCCGCGCGCTGGGCCGCGGCACCTCGAAGCTGCTGTCCGTACGTCCGGGGACGCGGGTCGCGATCGAGGGCCCGTACGGGATCTTCACGGACGCCTCCCGGTCGCAGCTCGGCGTCACGCTCGTCGGCATCGGGATCGGCATCGCCCCGATCCGGTCCCTGCTCGAGTCGACCCCGATCGTCTCGGGCATGGCGACGGTGATCCTGCGGGCGCACTCGCC
>DAIEHO010000263.1 GCA_027353565.1 Propionibacteriaceae bacterium | reverse complement strand
GAACTCGGCGTCGGTGATCACCACGTCGAAGCCCGACTGTCCCTCTCGCCACGACAGGACCCGGTTCCCGGGGATATCGCTCACCAGCAACCGGTCACCGACCCAGGCAGGGCCTTCCAGCCACGTGGCCCCCGTCGCCAGCCGCTCCAGCTCGCCGGCCGTCCACTGCGTCCCCGCTGTGAGTCCCATCTCTCCTCCTGGGAGGAGACGCTACCTGACGAGCGATCTCCGCTGTCTGCCGGTACAGTGCGGGGTAGCGGCACTAGGCGCCGCCTGGATATCTGAGGAGCGCTTCGTGACGTACGTCATTGCCCTGCCGTGTGTCGATGTCAAGGACCGAGCGTGTGTCGACGAGTGTCCTGTCGACTGCATCTACGAGGGCAACAGGATGCTGTACATCAACCCGGAGGAGTGCGTCGACTGTGGCGCCTGCGAGCCGGTCTGCCCGGTCGAGGCGATCTACTACGAGGACGACGTCCCGCCGGAGTACTCCGCCTACACCGAGGCCAACGCCAGTTTCTTCGACAAGCTCGGCACGCCTGGCGGCGCCGCCAAGCTGGGTGTCATCGACTATGACCACCCGCTTGTCGCCGGGCTGCCTCCCCAGGGCGAGTGAGCGCTTCACCGACCTTCCGGCCGTTGGATCTGCCCGACTTCCCCTGGGACACGATCGCCGGGGCGGGGGCACGGGCTCGTAGCCACCCGGACGGGATCTGTGACCTGTCGGTGGGCACGCCCGTCGACCCGACGCCTGACCTGGCCCGGAAGGCCTTGGCCGACGCGTCGGATGCGCACGGCTACCCGCTGACCTGGGGCACGCCGGGGTTGCGGCGGGCCATCGGCGACTACCTCACGCGACGGTGGGGGGCGCCGGAGATCGGTGACCACGGAGTGCTCCCCGTCATCGGCACCAAGGAGCTCGTCGGCTGGTTGCCCACGCTGCTCGGCCTGCGCGCGGGCGACACCGTGGTGATCCCTGCGACGGCATACCCGACGTACGCGGTCGGGGCGGCGGTGGCCGGATGCCGCGTCGTGACCGCGGAGACCCCCGCCGACGTCGCGCGGGAGCGTCCTGCCCTGGTGTGGACGAACTCGCCGTCGAACCCGACCGGTCGCGTCGCCGACGCGGCCGAGACCTCGGACTGGATCGCCTACTCCCGTGAGCGCGGAGCGCTGCTGGTGGCGGACGAGTGCTACGGGGAGTTCGGCTGGGACGCGGAGCCCGTCTCCGCGCTCGACGCGAGGATCAACGGCGGCGACGTGACCGGCATCATCGGGGCGTACTCGCTGTCGAAGCGGTCGAACCTGGCCGGGTACCGCGCCGGCTTCATCGGCGGTGACCCCGCCGTCGTGAGCCGGCTGCTCGAGGTCCGCAAGCACCTCGGCATGATGGTGGCCGCGCCCGTGCAGGCCGCGATGACGGTGCTGCTGGGGGATGACGAGCACGTGCGGGCCCAGCGTGACCGGTACGCGTCACGGCGCCGGATCCTCTCGACAGCCCTTGTCGCGGCGGGGTACCGGATCGACCACTCGCAAGCGGGCCTGTACCTGTGGGCCACCTTCGGAGAGCCCGGCCGCAGAACGGTCGACCGCCTCGCCGACCTCGGCATCCTGGTCGCCCCCGGTGACTTCTACGGCTCCGCCGGCGACGACCACGTACGGATCGCGCTGACGGCCACGGACGAGCGGATCGCCGCCGCGGCGCAGCGGATCGCAGGCTGAGGCTCAGCGAGGACGACCAGTCCGACGGACGTCGGACGACCGGGATCTGTTCGTCTCAGCCGAAGCTGACCGACACCGTGTAGCCCGAGGGCGGCGCGGTCGCGGCGGCCCACAGCGGAAGGTCCGTGGTCGAGGGGTGCCAGGTCTTGTCGGCGGTGGTGATCTGGGTCACGCCGAAGGCGGAGGCCCAGGCCTGCGTGGCGGCGGCGACGGACCAGGCGGTCGCTTCAGCAGCAGCGGCGACGTCGACCCGAGCGGGCGAGCCGACCAAGGACGTGCTCGGGGCGGTGCCCCCGTACGTGGCCTTGAGAAGGGATGAGAATCCGGCGGCGTCGGCGGCCTTCGACGTCGTGGACAGGCATGTGAACGCGGCCGCGGTCTCACCGGACAGTGCGCTGGCAAGGATCTTCGCGCGGGCAACGTGCTTGGTGTAGCCGTCCGGGACCGCCGACCGCTGGACTGCCTGGGCGACCTCCCCGATGTCGCGCGTCTGCCAGTTGCTGATCCGCACCAGGGCGTCGTAGAACTTCCCGGCGGAGTACTGCGGCACCATGATCTGGGCCACCGTGCCCCAGCCCTGGGACGGGCGCTGCTGGAACAGGCCGATCGAGTCGCGGTCGCCGTAGTTGAGGTTGCGCAGGCCCGACTCCTGGAGGGCTGTCGCGAAGGCGATCGAGACCGCACGAGGCGGCAGCCCGCGCTGTACGGCGACTCCGGCGATGATCGCCGCGTTGTACGACTGCTCGAGGTCGAGCGACGCCGTCTGGCCGCTGATCGTCGCGACGCAGCCGTTCTGGGGCGTCGGGAAGGTGGCCGTGCCGTGGCCCTCCCACCAGCGCACCGCCAAGCCGACGACGAGCGCCAGCACCAGCCCGAGCACCCCGTAGCCGACGAGCCTGACCACCAGCCGTCGTCGACGGAAGACAGCCTTGTCGGGGGCCTGCGAGGCAGCACGCTTCGGCGCGGGTTGGCCAGTCATGGTCAACCGTTGGCGTGCAGCGCGTCGTTGAGGGTGATCGCGCTCTTCGTGCGGGGTCGGGCCTCGACGCGGCCGCTGACGGAGTCGCGGAGGAACAGCAGCCCGGACATGCCGGACAGCTCAGCGCCCTTGACGACCCGCCCGTCGGGCAGGGTGACCTTGGTGCCTGCCGTCACGTACAGGCCGGCCTCGACGACGCAGTCGTCGCCGAGCGAGATGCCGACGCCCGACTCAGCGCCGAGCAGGCACCGCTGACCGATCGTGATGACCTCCTGGCCGCCGCCGGACAGCGTGCCCATGATCGACGCGCCGCCCCCCACGTCGGTACCGTCTCCCACGATGACGCCCGCCGAGATCCGGCCCTCGACCATGGACGCGCCGAGCGTGCCCGCGTTGAAGTTGACGAAGCCCTCGTGCATGACGGTGGTGCCCTCGGCGAGGTGGGCACCGAGCCGTACGCGGTCGGCGTCCGCGATCCGTACGCCGCTGGGGACGACGTAGTCGACCATCCGCGGGAACTTGTCGACGCCGAAGATCGTGAGGTGATGGCCGGCGAACCGGCATGCGCCCCGTACGGTCTCGAAGTCGTCCACCGCGCACGGCCCGGAGCTCGTCCAGACGACGTTGGGAAGGACACCGAAGATGCCGTCGAGGTTGACCTCGCGCGGCCTCACGAGCCGGTGGCTGAGCAGGTGAAGCCGCAGGTAGGCGTCCGGCACCGTCGCGGGCGGTGCGTCGAGGTCGATCTCGACCACCAGGGGCTCGGTCCGGACACAGCGCTGGGCGTCGGTGGTGACCTGGAGCATCAGGGGGGCCTCGGCGCCGTCGTACCTGCCGAGGACCGGCGCCGCGAACCAGGTGTCCAGCACCTGGCCGCTCTGGTGGACTGTGGCCAGGCCCCAGCCCCAGGCAGGGCGGGCGGCGGTGTCGGTCATGGTCCAAACTCTAGCCGGGGAGGCTTGGACGCGCCTGGGGGTGCGCTTCGGGGTACTGGCAGTGCCTGTCTCGAGCACGCCCCCCGTGCCAGGCTCAGGAAGAACCACCAGGCCTCACGCAACAGGAGAAACGACGATGGAGTACACGCGGCTCGGCACGTCCGGGCTCAAGGTCAGCAGGATCTGCCTCGGCTGCATGAGCTTCGGCGAGGCCAACGTCAGGAACTGGACTCTGGACGCTTCCGCGGCCGAGCCCCTCTTCCGGAAGGCTCTCGAGCTGGGCATCACGTTCTGGGACACGGCCAACGTCTACGGGGCCGGCACGAGTGAGGAGATCACGGGACAGGCGATCAAGGCGTACACCCGTCGTGAGGACGTCGTTCTCGCCACCAAGCTCCACGGCAGGATGGGTGACGGCCCCGGCGGCCAGGGCCTGTCGCGCCGGGCGGTGATGGAGCAGGTGGACGCCTCGCTGAAGCGCCTGGACACCGACTACATCGACCTGTACCAGATCCACCGCTTCGACCCCGAGACCCCGGTCGAGGAGACGATGGAGGCGCTGCACGACGTCATCAAGGCCGGGAAGGTCCGCTACATCGGGGCGTCCAGCATGTACGCCTGGCAGTTCGCCATCATGCAGCACGCGGCCGACGTCGGGGGCTGGACCCGCTTCATCTCGATGCAGGACCAGTACAGCCTCATCATGCGTGAGGAGGAGCGGGAGATGTTCCCCCTGCTGGACCACCAGGGCGTGGAGAGCATCCCTTGGAGCCCTCTGGGAGGCGGGCGGGTCGCTCGCCCGTGGGGGGACACGTCGACCAGCCGGGGAAGCACGAACCCCGAGACCGATCCCAAGGGTCGCCCGCTCGTCATCGACAGCGACAAGGCGATCGTGGACGCGGTGCAGGCGATCGCCGAGTCCCGTGGTGTCTCGATGGCCACGATCGGGTTGGCCTGGGTGCTCACCAATCCCGTCGTCGCGGCCCCGATCGTCGGCGCGACGAAGGAGAAGCACATCACGGACGCCGTCGCTGTGCTCGACGTCGACCTGACCGTCGACGAGCTCGTACGGCTCGAGGAGCCCTACGAGCACCGCGAGCCGACCTACTTCTGAAGACGCCCCCGGCTAGGTTGGGCGCATGCTCGACCTCACCGGGGACCTCGTCGACCTGCTGCGCGCCATCACGGACGTCGAGTC
>DAIEHO010000070.1 GCA_027353565.1 Propionibacteriaceae bacterium | reverse complement strand
GCGCATCTCGTCTCGTATTCGCTCGAAGAAGATGACGAAGGAGTCGGCCGTCACGCCGATCGCCACGATCGCTCCCGCGATGCCCGGCAAGCTCAGGGCGAAGCCCATCGACGACCCGAGAAGCACCATGAGCGCGTACGTACCCGCTGCCGCCATCGACAAGGACGCGACGACGACGAGGGCCAACGCCCGGTAGTACAGGATCGAGTAGACGAGGACCAGGACCAGGCCGATCGCGCCCGCGATGAGGCCCGCATGGAGCTGGTCGGCGCCGAGGGTGGCGGAGACGTTGTCGACGCTGGAGACCTCGAAGGTGAGCGGCAACGCACCGTACTTGAGCACGTCGGCGAGGTTGGTGGCCGTCTGCTGCGTGAAGGACCCGGTGATCTGGGCGTTGCCGCCGGCGATCTCGGCCGACACCGACGGTGCGGAGATGACCTTGCCGTCGAGGACGATCGCGAACTGGTTCATCGGCGACGTCTGCGTGGCGAGGTAGGTGGTCGCGGTGGCGAACAGGTCGGACCCGAGCGTGTTGAAGCTCAGGTCGACGGCCCAGTTCAGCTGGTTGGCCGGGACCCCGGCGGTCGCCTGGGTCACGAGGTTGCCCTCGAGGAGCGTCGGGCCCAGCAGGTACTTGGACTGGCCCCCCTTCGCCAGATCGGGACGCAGACACGCGATGAGCGGCTGGTCGGCGACGTCAGGGAACGCGTCGCCGCAGTTGAAGGCGCTGAAGTCCTGCGTGTCTGCCTGGGAGGGCACCCATGCCAGCTGCGAGGTCAGCAGGTTCTTCCGAGCGGTGGCTGAGGTCGGCAGGGGTGAGGTCACAGCCGTCGGGCGGGGGCTGCTCAGCACAGGCACCGCCGGAAGGGCGGTTGCCTGGTCCGTGGCCGGCGAGCTCGCGGTCGACTGGACCTGGTAGACGGCCCGGAACTCCAGCTGTGCGGTCTGCCCGACCAGCTGTACAAGAGCGTCCTTCTGCATGTTCGGGACCGAGACCTGGATCTGGTTGCCACCCGAGGTGGTGACCTGGGACTCGCCGACGCCGAGCGAGTCGACGCGCTGCTGGATGATCGTCTTCGCGAGCTCAAGGCTCGTCTGGTCGACGGTCCCGGCCCCTGTCGAGTTCTTCGCGGTCAGCGTGATCGTGGTGCCACCTGACAGGTCCAAGCCGAGCCTGGGCGTCCACGTGTGGGAAAGCGCCATGAGCAGGTACAGACCGGCCAGGACGACCAGGAAGGAGATGAGCGTACGCACCGGGTGTGTACGCCGGATGCTGCTTCTAGCCACGTGAAGCTGCCTTATCGCTTGTCTGCCGGCTCGTCCGTCGGCTCGACAGTCTCAGGCTCGGTCACCACGGCCGCCAGGTCGTCCGACACGATCGGCTCGGCAGCTGTCGGAAGAGCCGACGTCTCGTCGGCTGAGAAAGCTTCGTCGGCGGGCTCGGTGACGTCCGCGTACTCGAACTCGTCCTCGTCCTCCTTGAGCGGGCGGATGATCGCCTGCCGCACGAACGTGAGCTCGACCCCTGGCGAGACCTCGACGACGACCTGCTTGTCGCCCATGTGACGGATCGTGCCGAAGATTCCGCCCGACATCATCACGCGGGAACCCTCCTGGAGCGAGGCCTGCAGCTCCTTGGCCTCCTTCGCGCGCTTCTGCTGGGGCCGGATGATCAGGAAGTAGCCCACCACGATGAGTACGACGATCATCGCCAGAGTTAACGGATCCATGTCATCCCTTGACTGAGAGTTGCGGCCCCGCCGGTGCGAGAGCCTTGCACAGCCTAGCGGCCGGTCCCCACCTGGGCCGAACGCGAGTCCGGCGTGGGCTCAACCTGTGCGAGCGCAGTGGGCGAGCTCAGTCGAACAGACCGGGTGCGAGGACCGCCCCCGGGGGAGGCTGGATGCCGAGGTGCGTGTACGCGGACGGGGTGGCGACACGTCCGCGAGGCGTGCGCATGAGAAAACCCTGACGGACCAGGAACGGCTCGGCGACCTCCTCGACGGTCTCGGTCTCCTCGCCGACGGCGATCGCGAGCGTGCTCAACCCGACGGGGCCGCCGCCGAACTTCCCGCAGATCGCCTCCAGCACCGCCCTGTCCAGACGGTCGAGACCGAGCTCGTCCACCTCGTACAGCGTGAGAGCCTCGAGCGCGAGCGCATCGGTCACCGTCCCGTTGCTCCTGACCTGCGCCACGTCCCGTACACGCCGCAGCAGCCTGTTGGCGATGCGGGGCGTGCCCCGTGACCGCGAGGCGATGAGGTGGGCGGCAGACCCCTTGAGCGGCACGTCGAGCCGCTGGGCCGACCTGTGGACGATGTGCTCCAGCGACTCGGTCTCGTAGAACTCGAGCTGTGCGGTGAAACCGAACCTGTCGCGCAGCGGCCCCGGAAGCAGGCCTGCCCGCGTGGTCGCCCCGACCAGCGTGAACGGCGCGATCTCGAGCGGGATCGCCGTCGCACCGGGCCCCTTGCCGACCACCACGTCGACGCGGAAGTCCTCCATCGCGAGGTAGAGCAGCTCCTCGGCCGGGCGCGACATCCGGTGGATCTCGTCGAGGAAGAAGACCTCTCCCTCGCTCAGCCCGGACAGGATCGCAGCCAGGTCACCGGCGTGCTGGATGGCGGGACCCGAGGAGATCCGCAGTGGTGCGTTGAGCTCGTTGGCGATGATCATGGCGAGCGTCGTCTTCCCGAGCCCGGGCGGACCGCTCAGGAGGACGTGGTCCGGCACGGTGCCGCGGTGCTTCGCGGCCTGGAGCACGAGGCTGAGCTGGTCGGAGACCCTGGGCTGGCCCTCGAACTCGTCCAGGGTGGTCGGTCGCAGCACCGCCTCGGCGGTGCGCTCGTCTGGCGTCGCATGGGGATCGACGGGACTCGGCTCGTGCACGCGGGTCAACCTACTTGGCCAGCGTGCGCAGCGCCGCACGCATCAGTGCGGCCACGCCGAGCGACGGGTCCTCATCGGCCATGGGCTGCACCCGGTCGCACGCCGCCTCGGCGTCGCGCGAGGACCAGCCCAGTCCCTCGAGGCCGAGGCGGACCTGCTCACGCCACAGAGGGGAGACGGAAGGCCGAGGCGTGATCGAGTCGCTGGAGGCCAGCGCGGCCACCTTGTCCTTGAGCTCGATCACCAGACGCTGGGCGCCACGGCGGCCGATGCCTGGTACGGAGCTGAGCGTCGCGAGGTTCTCGGTGGCGATGGCTGTGCGGAAGTCGTCGGCGGACAGGACGGACACGATCGCGAGCGCGAGCTTGGGCCCGACACCGGTCGCGGTCTGTACGAGCTCGAACATCTCCCGACCCGAGTCGTCCGCGAACCCGTACAAGGTCAGCGAGTCCTCGCGCACGAC
Organism: Propionibacteriaceae bacterium; assembly: GCA_027353565.1. Taxonomy (GTDB): domain Bacteria; phylum Actinomycetota; class Actinomycetes; order Propionibacteriales; family Propionibacteriaceae; genus Fen-668. The sequence goes on along the minus strand of DAIEHO010000070.1, from coordinate 925 downwards.
CAGCGACGTCGCCAGCGTCGCCTCCTGGCCGGTCCGGAGGCCCGCGCAGGTGCTCGGTGTGCAGAGCAGCCGGAGCCCCAGCCCGCCGACGCTGACGACAGCCCACGTGGCGCCCACAGCGCTCACGACGCCGGTGACGGTCGCGATCATGACACGCTCCTCGCCGCGATGACCTGTGCCCAGGTCGTCGGTCTCCGACCGGGTGTCACAGCCGCGTCGGTCAGTCGGGCCGCGGCCGCGCCCCGCCACGCGTGGCAGATCGCCAGAGCAACCGCGTCCGCGGCGTCCGCCGGCTTCGGAGCACTGTCGAGGCTGAGGATCCTGGCGACCATCAGGCCGACCTGCGCCTTGTCGGCACGTCCCGACCCGCTGATCGCCGCCTTGACCTCGCTGGGGGTGTGCTGGGTGGCCGGGATCCCGTGCCGGGCCGCGACGAGCAGTGCGACACCCGCCGCCTGCGCCGTCCCGATGACCGTCGTCACGTTGTGCTGCGCGAACACGCGCTCCACCGCGATCGCGTCGGGGCGGTGGGTGGCGACCCACTCCTCCAGGCCCAGCTCGATCTGAAGCAGGCGACGCGCGACGTCCAGCTCCGCGCTGGTCCGGATCACGCCCGCACTGACGAACTCGGCCCGCCCGGGGGTGCCGATCACGACACCGATCCCACAGCGCGTGAGGCCGGGGTCAACACCCATCACCAGCACCGGCAGGTCCTTTCCGAACACATGTTCGAGAGGTTATCCGGAGCACTCACGGTCGCGGTGGATGCCACGCCGAGGGGCGGTCACTCCTCCTCGAGGGCCGCCTCGATCTCCGGGGCGATGGCCTCGTTGCCGTACACGTTCTGCACGTCGTCGAGGTCCTCGAGGGCGTCGAGGAGCTTGTAGAGCTTGCGGGCGGCGTCGATGTCGTCGACGGCCTGCTC
>DAIEHO010000163.1 GCA_027353565.1 Propionibacteriaceae bacterium | reverse complement strand
TGAGACCAGTCATGACGACGGCTCCCGGGCGAACTGCCTGGGAGCCGTCGCCCGTAAGGGGCCACGACAGGTACGAACGGGTGATCCTGGTTCCCGCCTGTTTTGACCCTGCAGGTTCGAGCGACTAGCCTTTCACGTTGGGTCCGGTGTGTCCGGACCCGTGTGCGTGCCTCTGCGCCCTTCTCAGGTGAGCATGGCTCCACGAACCGTGACAGCGAACTCGTTGTCACATGCACCGACCCGGTCGCCGCCTCCCAGGCTAGGGAGCGCTCCGGTGGTGCGCCAGGCTTCCCGAGGCCCCCGGGCCCCGGACCACCACAAGCTGGGGAGATCCTCCAGCGACACGGAAAAGAGATACATCCAGGTGCCTACGATCCAGCAGCTGGTCCGCAAGGGCCGGACCGACAAGGTCAGCAAGACGAAGACCCCTGCGCTCAAGGGTTCGCCGCAGCGCCGTGGGGTGTGCACGCGTGTGTACACGACCACGCCGAAGAAGCCGAACTCCGCGCTGCGCAAGGTCGCCCGTGTCCGTCTCTCCAGTGGCGTCGAAGTCACGGCGTACATCCCCGGTGTCGGCCACAACCTGCAGGAGCACTCGATGGTGCTCGTACGCGGCGGCCGTGTGAAGGACCTCCCCGGCGTTCGCTACAAGATCATCCGCGGCGCTCTCGACACCCAGGCCGTGAAGAACCGTAAGCAGGCTCGCAGCCTCTACGGCGCCAAGAAGGAGAAGTAATGCCTCGCAAGGGACCCGCGCCGAAGCGCCCCGTGATGGTCGACCCCGTGTACGGGTCGCCGCTGGTCAGCCAGCTGGTGAGCAAGATCCTGCTCGACGGCAAGAAGACCATCGCCCAGAGCATCGTCTACACCGCCCTCGAGGGAACTCGGGAGAAGACCGGTGGCACCGATCCCGTACAGACCCTGAAGCGTGCGCTGGACAATGTCCGGCCGAGCATCGAGGTCAAGAGCCGCCGCGTCGGTGGTGCGACCTACCAGGTCCCCATCGAGGTCAAGCCGGCCCGCGCCAACACGCTGGCCATGCGCTGGCTCGTCAGCTTCTCCCGCGCCCGTCGCGAGAAGACGATGGCCGAGCGCCTGCGCAACGAGATCCTCGACGCGGCCAACGGCCTCGGCGCTGCGGTCAAGCGTCGCGAGGACACGCACAAGATGGCCGAGGCCAACCGGGCCTTCGCCCACTATCGCTGGTGACCACCGGGCGCCCTCGGTATCGGCAGCGTTGCCGGTCCGGGGGCGCACCCATGCCCACCATCAAGCCAACGCAACAGGAAACGAAAAGGTAGACGCTCGTGGCACATGAGAAGACGATCGACCTCGCCAAGGTCCGCAACATCGGGATCATGGCGCACATCGACGCAGGCAAGACGACGACAACCGAGCGCATCCTGTTCTACACGGGCATCAACTACAAGATCGGCGAAGTCCACGACGGCGCCGCGACGATGGACTGGATGGAGCAGGAGCAGGAGCGCGGCATCACGATCACGTCCGCCGCGACGACCTGTTTCTGGAAGGACATCCAGATCAACATCATCGACACGCCCGGCCACGTCGACTTCACCATCGAGGTCGAGCGTTCGCTGCGCGTCCTCGACGGCGCGGTGACCGTCTTCGACGGTGTCGCGGGTGTCGAGCCGCAGTCGATGACCGTGTGGCGTCAGGCGAACAAGTACCACGTACCGCGCATCTGCTTCGTCAACAAGCTGGACCGTACGGGCGCGTCGTTCGACTTCTGCGTCAAGACCATCCGTGAGCGGCTGAACGCCAACCCGCTGGTGGTTCAGCTCCCCATCGGCGCCGAGAGCAACTTCCTCGGAGTCGTCGACCTCATCGGGATGCGCGCGCTCACATGGCGCGGCGAGACCACCATCGGCGAGGACTACACAGTCGAGGCGATCCCGGCCGACCTGGTCGAGAAGGCCGCTGCGGCCCGCGAGGAGCTCCTCGTAGCCCTTGCCGACGCCGACGACGAGTTCGCCGAGCTGTGGCTCGAGAAGGGCGACTCCGGCGAGGAGGTCTCCGAGACTGAGATCAAGCACGCGATCCGTCGCGCGGTGCTCGCTGGGACCGGCAACGCCGTCCTCTGCGGCTCCGCGTACAAGAACAAGGGCGTGCAGCCCCTGCTCGACGCTGTCATCGACTACCTCCCGACCCCGCTCGACGTGCCCGCGATCGACGGTTTCAAGCCCGGCGACGAGTCGGTGAAGCTCGTGCGTCACCCGAACACGGA
>DAIEHO010000148.1 GCA_027353565.1 Propionibacteriaceae bacterium | reverse complement strand
CGGGCAAGGACGTTCTGACCGACAAGCCCGGCGTCGTCACGTACGACCAGCTCGAGACGATCACGAAACTCGTCGCCGAGAAGGGCCGCTGCTGGGACGTCGTCTTCTCCGAGCGCTTCGGTGTACGGGCGGCGATCAAGGCGGGCGAGCTCGTCCACTCCGGCCGGATCGGGCGCGTCGTCCAGACGCTCGGGCTCGGCCCGCACCGCGAGCGCGATGCCGCGCACCTGTCGGGCGGCTCGGGCCGTCCGGACTGGTTCTACGACGTCACCACGTTCGGGGGCATCCTCAACGACATCGCAAGCCACCAGATCGACCAGTTCCTGTGGCTCACCGGCTCCGCGAAGGGCGACGTCGTCGCTGCGACGGTGGCGAACTTCAACCACCCGGAGCACCCCGACTTCCAGGACTTCGGCGACATCATGCTGGCGTCCGACACCGCGCAGGGCTACGTACGGGTGGACTGGTTCACCCCGCAGGGGCTCCCCACCTGGGGCGACGGCCGCCTGGTCATCGTCGGCACCGAGGGCTACATCGAGCTGCGCAAGTACATCGACATCGAGGGCCGCCCGGGCACCGACCACCTCTTCGTCGCCGACCAGAACGGCACCGAGTACATCGACTGCTCCGATGTGGAGCTGACGTTCTTCTCCGACGTCGTCCGCGACGTCGTGGGCCGTACGAACACGGCCGTACCGCAGGAGCACACGTTCGAGGTCTCCCGTCTCGGCATCCTCGCCCAGGAGAAGGCGACGGTACGCCGGCTGTTCTGATCCGATCCTGGGGCCGGCCGACTGTCGACCACCGGTACCGAGCCACGAGCGGACGGACCCCGGCGACCGAGCTGGCGACCTCTTGACGATTCACTTGTTTTTTGCAAGTGTGATCGCACTGGAGCAACCCCTCGAGAGGAACCCGATATGACCGCGATGTTCGTCAGCCTTCCCGTGACCGACCTGGAGCGCGCCAAGGCCTTCTACACGGCTCTCGGCTTCACCATCAACCCGATGTTCACGGACCACAACGCTGCCTGCGTCGTCGTCGAGGAGGACCACAGCTATTTCATGATCCTGGTCCGGGAGTTCTTCCAGACGTTCACCGACCTGCCGATCGGTGACCCCGCCGTCAGCCCGTCGGTCTCGACCGCCATCTTCCTCGACAGCCGGGCCGCGGTGGACGCGACGGTCGCCGACGGCCTCGCCGCCGGAGGTACGGAGCTCCGCCCCGCCGCGGACTACGGCTTCATGTACCAGCGCCAGCTCACCGATCCCGACGGCAACCTCCTCGAGTTCGGCTGGATGGACCCCGTGGCCGCCGCACAGGGCCCGCAGGCCTTCGCGAACCAGCAGGACTGAGGGGCCGGCGGTCGATGGCGCAGCGCGAGTACGGACAGTACTGCGGCATCACCCGTGGCCTCGAGCTCGTGGGTGAACGCTGGGCGCTGCTCATCGTCCGCGACCTGCTCGTCGGGCCGCGCCGCTACGGAGAGCTTGCTGCGGGCCTCCCGCGGATCCCGAGCAACATCCTGGCGGCGCGGCTCAAGGAGCTCCAGGAAGCTGGGGTGCTGCGCCGGGTGCCCCACTCGCGGGTCATCGTGTACGAGCTGACGCCGTACGGACGCGAGCTCGAGCCGGTCGTGCTCGCCCTCGGGGCATGGGGTTTCAAGGCGATGGGCGACCCGCGGGAGGAGCAGGTCATCACTCCCGACTCGATGACCATGGCTCTCCGCACCGCGTTCCGGCCCCAGGTCGCGGCCAGCCTGCCCGCGACGGCGTACGAGGCGCACGTCGGCCCCGCCGATCTGCTCATCCGAGTCGACGGGCCCGCGCTCGACGTCACGCGCGGGGACGGGCTGGCCGATCTCGCGTTCGCCGCAGGTCCGGGCATCCGCCGGCTCATCTCCGGCGAGATCGCCCCTGATCGCGCGATCGCAACGGGAGTTGTCGAGGTGCTACGCGGGAGCGGAGCCCTCCTGAGCCGCTTCGCGGACACGTTCCACCTCGCTGCCTGATCGAGGAGAGGGCCGGGGTCCCGGGGGCGACCACGGATGGTTGGATGTCGTCGTGAAGAACGTCGAGCTCGGCACTCCCCTGTCCCCGTCCGCCATGCGCGTGCTGCTGCTCGGCGCAGGTGAGCTCGGCAAGGAGGTCGCGATCGAGCTCCAGCGCCTCGGCGTCGAGGTCGTGGCGGTTGACCGGTACGCGAACGCTCCGGCCATGCAGGTCGCCCACCGCTCGCACGTCGTCGACATGCTCGACCCCGTCGCGCTGCGCGCGGTCATCGACCTCGAGCGGCCTCACATCGTCGTTCCCGAGGTCGAGGCGATCGCCACGGCCGTGCTCGCGCAGGTGGAAGCGACCGGCGTTCGGGTCGTACCAACAGCACGGGCCACACAGCTCACCATGAACCGCGAGGGCATCCGGCGCCTGGCCGCCGAAGAGCTCGACATCCCGACCTCGCCGTACCGGTTTGTCGACACAGAGGCCGAGCTGGCCGCGGCAGCCGAGGCACTCGGCTTCCCCTGCGTCGTGAAGCCGGTGATGTCGTCATCCGGCCACGGCCAGTCCGTGCTCCGGTCGGCTGACCGTGTGGCTCAGGTCTGGAGCTACGCCCAGGAGGGCGGCCGCGCGGGCGCAGGCCGGTGCATCGTCGAGGGCTTCGTCAGGTTCGACTCGGAGATCACGCTGCTGACCGTGCGCCACGCGGGCGGTACGACGTTCCTCGACCCCGTGGGACACGTACAGGTGGATGGCGACTACCGCGAGTCCTGGCAGCCGGCTGCCCTTTCCGCGGTCGCACTCGCGACAGCTCAAGAGGTTGCCAGGAGGGTCACCGACGCCCTCGGCGGCTGGGGCCTGTTCGGCGTCGAGCTGTTCATCCTCGGCGACTCTGTGCTGTTCTCCGAGGTCAGCCCTCGGCCGCACGACACGGGCATGGTCACGATGGTCTCGCAGGACCTGTCGGAGTTCGCCCTGCACGCCCGCGCGGTGCTCGGCCTGCCCGTCGGAGACGTGCTCCGGCTCGGCGGCACGGCGGAGCCCGCGGCTGCGTCGTGCGCGGTGCTGGCTGAGGGCCAGGGAGTGCCCCGTTTCGGCGGCGTGGACGCCGCCCTGTCCGTGCCGACGGCGCAGGTGCGTCTCTTCGGCAAGCCGTTGGTCGCGGGACACCGCCGCGTCGCCGTCGCCCTGGCCCGCGGGGCCGACGTCGACGAGGCACGCGCCCGAGCCGGGGCAGCGGCGGCAGCCTTGGTCGTCTCGCTCGACTAGCCAGGCGCCCGAAGCGGGTCATCACGATCGCCCCGTTACGAACCGCCGCTTTCCTCAGGCTATGAGCCACGCCCCACATGCTTGGCCTGCACCTTGCGACGTTGGCTGGGTTATGAGCCCTTCCGAAGGCCGTATAGGCCCGACAACGTTGCGGTTGGGCGAGCGAGGCGAGCAACGGGCCTTCACAACCCGGGGAAGCTGGCGTTCGTCGATGATCCGCGCTTCAGCGGCGGGACCTCGGTGCAGGAAGCTGTGGCGGTACGGAGGCAGGAGCCGACTCGAGGAGCGTGAGTGCCTCCGCGATCGCCAGGTCGAGCTGGGGG
>DAIEHO010000143.1 GCA_027353565.1 Propionibacteriaceae bacterium | reverse complement strand
GTGCCGGGCGTCACCGTGACCAAGTGGCGTGGCGTCTGGGGAGAACGGTTCCCGCGGATCCGGCTCGAGGTCGTCGAGGTCGCGGAGGCCGACCAGCGCCGCGCGCTGACCGACCGCGAGGTGGAGCTCTGCTTCGTACGGCTCCCGATCGACGACGACGGCCTGCACCTGATCCGGCTCTATGAGGAGGTGCCGGTGGCCTGGGTCTCGAGGGACCACGTCGTGGCCGCCGTCGACGTGGTGAGCCTCGCCGACCTCGCCGACGAGGACGTGGTCACCGAGGTGACGCCGCACCACCTCGATCTCGTGTCGATCGGCGAGGCGGTACTGCGGGTGCCGGCGTCGGTCGCTCGTACGTACAGCCGCCGCGACTTCGTCGCCGTCCCGATCGCCGACGCCCCTCACACCACCGTCGGGCTGGCCTGGCCGGCCGACGACCCCCACGAGCTCGTCGACGAGTTCATCGGCATCGTGAGGGGACGTACGGCCAACAGCTCCCGTACCGCTCAGGCCCGCGCCGGCCGGGGCACGTCGAAGACCTGAGGCCCGACCCGAGCGGCGGTTCCGCCTCGAACGTGTGGTTGTGGCCGGGAGGGGTGCGGGGATCGGCGACCTCGGCCTACGACGTGGTGGTTATGAACACTGAGCGGGTGTCCGTAACCACCATCTCGAGGCGCAGCGGGGACTTCGCGAGGCGCGGGTCGGCCGTAACCACCATGTCGAGGCAGTCTCCGTGTTGTCGGCTCTCCACAGCTCGATCCCCAGCCTGTGGAGAACTACACGGCTGTAACTCGCACGGGTCGTCCACGCGACGTACCCACTGCCGCGCTTCCCCTGTCCGTGCAGCCCGCTAGCCTCGGCGCATGGCAGAGCGCTGGCGTCCGGAGCGGGTCACGGCGCTGGCGCCGGACTCGGCCTCGGATGTCGCCGGGCGACGCCTGGCGATCCCCACCCCCTGGTCCGAGGTCGGCTATGCCTACCCCTTGCTGTGGGGCGCCTGTCGGGGGTCGGGGGCGACCCCGTACAGCGTGGCGGTCGACGTGTCCGAGCCCAGCTACCGCTGCTCCTGCCCGTCGCGGAAGTTCCCCTGCAAGCACGTGCTCGGGCTGCTGTACCTGTGGGCGGAGGGTCGTATCGACGAGGGGGGCACACTCAGCCGGTTCGCCGCGCAATGGTCGGCCACCCGGGCCGTGGGGGGCGAGGAGAAGCCCTCCGCAGAGGGACCGGCCGAGAGGACCGAGGCGCAGCGTGCCGCATCGGCCGCGCGCGCGGAGCAGCGCGAGGAGCGCGTGAGGGGCGGCCTGCAGGAGCTCGACCGCTGGCTCGCCGACCAGGTCACGGCCGGGCTGGCTCACACCAGGCCCGGCGCGATGGGTCACCTTGCCGCCCGGATGGTCGACGCTCAGGCGCCCGGTGTGGCGGGGAGGCTGCGCGACCTCAGCCGGCGCCCGATGAGTGGCGGCGCGCTCGCACGTACCGGCGGCGCATGGCTCGACGACACGCTCGCCGAGTACGGGCTGCTCCACCTCATGAGCCGTGCCTGGACGGTCACGGACCTGCCCGACGACCTGCGCGCGACCGTGCGCAGCCACATCGGCTTCACCGTGCCGAAGGAGACCGTCCTCGCGAGCCCCCCCGTCGCCGACACGTGGGCCGTCGTGGGGATGCGCGACTCCGACGAGGAGCAGGTGTCGACGCGACGCGTGTGGCTGTACGGGACCACGACGGGCCGGTACGCGCTCGTGCTGTTCTTCACCCCGCGCGGGATGCCGCTCGACGCCTCCCTGGTCCCCGGCTCGGCCGTCACCGCCGACCTCCACTTCTATCCGGGTGGTCCGGCGCTGCGGGCCCTGCTGGGCGAGCAGCGCGCGGTGCACCCGACGGCAGCCTTCGACGTGCCGCCGCGAAGCGTCGCCGAGGCCGTCGCCACGTGGCGGGCCGTCCTGGCCGAGGACCCCTGGCT
>DAIEHO010000133.1 GCA_027353565.1 Propionibacteriaceae bacterium | reverse complement strand
TGCTCGCGTGCGTGGGCGGGGGGTCCAACGCGATGGGCGTCTTCGCCGACTTCATCGATGACGAGTCCGTTCAGCTCATGGGCTTCGAGGCCGGCGGAGACGGTGTGGAGACCGGACGCCATGCGGCCACGATCACCGAGGGCAGGGAAGGCGTCCTCCACGGCATGCGCACGTACGTGCTGCAGGACGAGGACGGCCAGACGAAGGAGTCGCACTCGATCTCTGCGGGTCTCGACTACCCGGGCGTCGGCCCGGAGCACGCGTGGCTGGCCTCGACGGGGAGGGCCACGTACGAGCCGGTCACCGATGTGGAGGCGATGGAGGCTCTGCAGCTGCTCACCCGGACGGAGGGCATCATGCCCGCCATCGAGAGCGCTCACGCGCTGGCAGGCGCGATGAGGGTCGGGCGACGCATGGCCGAGACGGACCCGGACGCCCGCCCGCTGTTCATCGTCAACCTGTCGGGCCGCGGCGACAAGGACGTGGACACGGCCATGGCGTGGTTCGGGCTCGACGGCAGCGCCGACGCCACCGCAGGAGGCAGGGCATGACGTTCGACGCCTCGCGGCTCGGCACCTCGGGTCGCGCCTATGCGGCAGCGCGCGCCGAGCACCGTGCAGCGCTCGTCGGCTACCTGCCCGTCGGCTACCCCGACGTCGCCACGTCCATCGACGCCGTCGTCGCCCTCACCCAAGGACTCGACGGAGTGGGGTGCGACGTGGTCGAGATCGGGATGCCCTACTCCGACCCCGTCATGGACGGCGTCGCCATCCAGCGGGCCGGTACCGCCGCCCTCGAGCGCGGCGTCCGCACGCGCGACGTCTTCGGCGCCGTCTCCGCTGTGGCGGCGACAGGTACGCCCGCGCTGGTCATGACGTACTGGAACCTCGTCGCCCACTACGGCGTCCGTGCGTTCGCCCGTGACTTCGCCGCGGCCGGGGGAGCGGGCCTGATCACACCGGACCTCACGCCCGACGAGGCCGACGAGTGGATCGCCGTCAGCGACGAGTACGGGCTCGACCGGATCTTCCTCGTGGCCCCGTCCAGCACCGACGAGCGCATCACCTCGACGCTGAGCGCCTGCCGCGGGTGGGTGTACGCGACCTCTGTCATGGGCGTGACGGGCGCGCGCAGCGAGACCTCCGTCGCGGCCCCGACCCTCGTGCGCCGGATCCGGGAGATCGACGACTCGCTTCCGATCGGGGTGGGCCTCGGTGTCAGCAACGGCGACCAGGCGGCCTCCGTCGGGGCTGCGGCGGACGGGGTCATCGTCGGCTCGGCGCTCGTGTCGACGCTGCTCGCGGCGGAAGCGGCGGGTGCGCCGAGCGACCTGAGCTCACTGCGTGGTCTGGTGAGTGACCTCGCAGCGGGGGTGCGACGGGCAGAGCGGTCGTGAAGCGCCGCGCCCTGTTCTCCTCGGCGGCTGCAGTCGTGGTGCTCGCCGGCTGCGCCGCACCGGGCTCGGAGCCACCCGCGATCATCTCGGGTACGGGCCAGACCGGACCGTACCGTGGCGCCGCGCTTGACCCCGCCCGCGCCTACGACCTGCCCGACGTCACCCTCACCGACGCAGCCGGGAAGCCCTACAACCTCCGTACGGGCGACGGGTCGGGTGCACCCCCGCCCGTCACTGTCATCTTCTTCGGCTACTCCAACTGCCCGGACGTCTGCACGGGGATCCTCGCAGACATGGCGACGGCGAGGAACAGGATGGCCGCGGACCTCCGGAGCAAGGTCCGCCTCGTCTGCATCACCACCGACCCGGCTCGGGACACGCCCAGCGTGCTCAAGACCTATCTGAACCGCATCGACCCCAACTACGTCGGCCTCACAGGTGACCTCGCCACAATCGTGACCGTCGCGCGCAACCTCGGCGTGTCCATCGACGACGCCCAGAAGCTTCCGAGCGGGGGGTACGAGGTCACGCACGGCACGCAGGTCATCGGTTTCGGCAAGGATGACCGTGCAGCGGTGGTGTGGATGTACCCGACTCCGGTCGGCGACCTACGGGTCGATTTCGAGACCCTGGCTAGCGTGTAGCCCGCACGATGAGGAACTGATGAGCACGAGGAAGAGCAGGCCCTACAAGGTCGCCGGGGCAAAGGCTCGGCTGGTCGCCCAGCGCGAGGCGGGGGCGGCCGCTGTGCGCAAGCGCCGACGCGACACGGGGGTCGCGTTCCTGATCGTGGTCGCTGTCATGGTCGGCATCGTGTCCCTGTACGGGTGGTACTCGACGACGAAGAAGCCCGGCGCGTCCGCGCTCGCGAGCGCGTCGGCGTCCAGCTCGGCCAGCCTTGCGTTCGCCCCCGTCACGGTCACGGACTCCAAGGGCCTGACGATCGGGGTCGCCGGCGCCGCGAACGTCGTCTCGGTCTACTCCGACTTCGCCTGCACCCACTGTGCCGAGTTCGAGACCACGTACGGGCAGACGCTGGTCAACCTTCTCGACGCCGGCACCATCGACATCGAGTACTGGCCCCTCGGCTTCGGCAGCGCCGGGAGCGCCCGGGCGTCCAACGCGATGGCCTGTGCGGCGGAACGCGACCCCCAGTTCGCGGTCAACCTGTACGACGCGTTCTTCGCCAACATGGGAACCGACTGGTCCAACGACCAGATCATGTCGCTGTCGTCACAGGTGCAGAGCACACTGCCGAACGGCTACGAGACGTGCGTCACCGGCGGTACCCACGCCGCCTGGGTGACCGGGATCTACAACGTCGCGAAGACCGGCGCCGCGGTCGGCGGGACGCCCGCGGTCTACGTCAACGGCCAGGCGTTCGACCTGACGACGGGTACAGCCGCGAGCCTCCAGGCGTCCCTCAGATGACGGAGCTCTTCATCCCGAGCCCCTCGGTGGGCGTCTGGTACCTCGGCCCGATCCCGATCCGTGCGTACGCGTTGAGCATCATCGCAGGGATCGTGCTCGGATGGTGGATCACGGCACGGCGGTGGCGGGCGCGAGGAGGCACGTCCGAGACGCTCGACGGGATCCTCGTCTGGGCCGTCCTGGCGGGCATCATCGGCGCCCGGATCTACCACGTGGCCACCGACCCCGAGCTCTACTTCGCCCCCGGTCGCACCTGGTACCGGATGTTCTACATCTGGGAAGGGGGCCTCGGGATCTGGGGCGCCGTCGCCGCAGGCGCGCTGGCTGCCTGGTGGCGCTGCCGGAAGGCGAAGGTGAGCTTCTCGGCGCTCGCTGACGTCGTCGCCCCCGGCCTCCTCGTCGCGCAGGCCATGGGACGCGTCGGCAACTACTTCAACCAGGAGCTGTACGGCCGGCCGACCACGCTGCCGTGGGGTCTTGAGATCGACATGGCGCACCGCATCAGCGGCTACGAGCAGTACGCGACGTACCAGCCGACGTTCCTGTACGAGCTGCTGTGGTGCCTGCTCGGTGCCGGCGTCCTCGTGGTGGTGGAACGTCTCGTGCCGATGGGCCGCGGCAAGCTCTTCGCCGCGTACATCGTCTGGTACACGCTGGGCAGGTTCTGGGTCGAGGGCCTCCGCATCGACACCGCGAACAGGTTCGACGGACTTCGCCTCAACTCGTACACGTCCCTGATCGTCTTCGCGGCCGGGGTCGTCCTCCTCGTCTACCTCTTCGTCACCCGGCCGGGACACTCCCCGTCGCCGGTCGAACCCCCGCGCGAGCCGGTCATCGCCGCCGACGAGGCGGACGAGCGCTAGGCCCCGCCTCCCGGCGGACGGCGGGACGCGGACCGGCGGGGACTCGCGGACCGCGTGGCGAACCGCCTGCTGACCATCCGGCATGCGGCAGCGCGGATCAGACGGGGTCCTGCTTATGTAGGTTGTCCTGCGACGATCCCACGTCAGCGTGAGCGTGCCGTGGACTCGTACCCGAGCCGGTTCGTCCGGCCCGCTTCGAAGGGAGACCCATGGTCTACGAGCCGTTCGCCCGGCCGACCGCACAGGGCCTGTACGACCCCGCGTACGAGCACGACGCGTGCGGCGTCGGCTTTGTCGCGCGTCTCG
>DAIEHO010000106.1 GCA_027353565.1 Propionibacteriaceae bacterium | reverse complement strand
GTGCCGTCCTTGTCTCGTACGTCTACGGGCGCTCCGCCTGGGGAACCGCGGTCCTCGGGCTGCCGGCGCTGGTCGTCGTCGGGGTCTCGCGGCTGTACCTCGGGGTCCACTACCTCGTCGACGTCCTGGGATCCGGTCTTGTGGTGAGCGCATCGACCTTGCTGCTGATCGGCACGTACAACGCGGTGTGGCGTCTGGTCCGGACGGTGAGGAGCCAACCGAGCTCAACAGAGCTGCTGGGGGGGCCTGGCATCGAGGCAGCGAGCGCTAGCGTAGGGGACAACGAACGCCGGACGACTGGAGACGCGGTCCTCGAAGGCTTGCCTGGCCCCTTGACCGGACATCAGGTCTCAGGGCAGGTCGCACCGTCGATGGACCTGCTGGGAGGCGTGGATGCGGATACTCGTCGTTGAGGACGACCCGGGGATCGGTGAGGTGCTTCGCCGGGGACTCGGTGGTGGCGGGGACGTGGTCGATGTCGAGACGAACGGGACTGCGGGCCTCTTCGCGGCAACCGAGTACCCGTACGACGTCGTGGTCCTCGACATCATGTTGCCGGGACTGAACGGCTACGACGTCCTGAAGGGGATCCGAGCCCGCGACAACTGGGTCCCGGTCCTGATGCTGAGCTCCAAGGATGGCGAGTACGACCAGGAGGACGCCCTCGACCTGGGGGCGGATGACTACCTGGTGAAGCCCTTCAGCCTGGTCGTCGTCAAGGCGCATCTGCGTGCCCTCGCCCGCCGGGTCCCGACGGAACGCCCTGCGCGTCTCACACTGGGAGACCTGGTGGTGGACTCGGGCGCGCACCGGGTCACTCAAGGGGGTTCCGAGATCCACCTCACGGCCCGGGAGTTCTCGCTGCTCCGCTACCTGGTGGCCCACCCCGACACGGCGCTGAGCAGACACGTGATCCTCGAGAACGTGTGGGAGTCGTTCTACGACGGCGACCCCAACGTCGTCGAAGTCTATGTGGGCTACCTACGACGGAAGCTGCTCCAGTCTCCCGGCTCCCCGCAGATAGAGACACTTCGCGGCGTGGGCTATCGGATCGTGGATCCCTCGTCCAAAGACTGAACGCAGGGCAGCGCGACAACCAGCCGCGCGCCTCCCAGGTCTGCGGAGGAGCCCATGACCACGGACCCGCCGTGCGCCAGCACCACGTCACGGACGATCGCCAGGCCGAGTCCGGACCCGCCCGTATCCCTCGACCGGCTCTCGTCCAGACGCACGAATCGCTCGAACACCCTGCCCCGATCCTCCTCAGGGACGCCAGAGCCGTCATCCTCGACCACCCAGGAAGCCGTGGGTCCCTGGGAGCTCGTCGTGATCCTGACCGTGGTCCGGGCATGTCGGGCTGCGTTGTCACACAGGTTGCGCAGGACCTGCGTCAATGCGACACGATCGCCGATCACCCGGGTCGGGTGGATGTCCGTGAGCACGGTCAGGGCCGTCGAGGCCCGCAGCCTTCCCACCTCCTCCCAGGCGAGGTCGTCGAGGTCGACATCCTGACGTGTCGTGGCAACCCGTCCTCCGTCGACCCGGGAGAGCAGCAAGAGGTTCGCCACGACCGCGGACATCTGATGGGCCTCGGTGGTCAGCATCGGCTCCAGCTCCCGCCAGGTCTGCAGCGAGTCGTCGGAACGGGCCACCTCCAACAGCCCTGACAGACCCGTCAACGGCGAGCGCAACTCATGGCTGGCATCCGCGATGAACCGGAGCTGCACCGAGCGCGCCGCCGACAGCCGGGCGAGCATCTCGTTCATCGTCACGGCCAGAGCAGCCACCTCGTCATGCGTATCCGGGACGGGAACCGGATCATCGAGACGGGTGGCCGTCAGACGGGCGACCTGGTCCCGGATGGCCTCCACGGGCCGGAGTGCGCGCCCGACCAGCCACCACGTGATCCCGCCCACCAGTACGAGGATGAGCGGGGACAGGGCGAGCATGATGATCGCCGTCGTCGACACCGCCTCATGAGTGGGTGCCTGGGCGGAGCTCACCAGGACCACGTACTCCTGACCGGCGTAGAGCACTCCCCGCGCGGAGACCAGCCACGGGATCTGGTCTTCGAACGGCACCCACCAGTACTGGGCCCCCACCTGGGCCGAGGCTCCTGCTGCCGGGCGGAGACCCGACATCGGGGACGTCGTCGGAAAGCTGCTGAACACGACGGCTCCGGAAGGGTCGACCACCTGGACCCTCAAGAGCTCGCTGAAGTCCTGAGCCCGCAGGGCGGTCGGACCGGTCGTGGCGACGGCTTCGGCGGCGATCTCCGCGGCGGCATCGGTCGTCGAGCCGAGGTGAGCGACCAGAGAGCGGTTGAGGAGGTTCGCGAACAGGAGGATCCCCACGGCCAGCGCTGCGGCAACGCCCAGTACGGACACGGCCACCAGCCGCTCCTTGACCCCTCCGCGCCGGAACCCGCGCCTCATCTGGTCACAACCCCCGGTGTCGTCGTCGGCGAGGACGGTCATGGTCCACCTGACAGGCGCGGCCTCTCCGCGGCTACGGACCGAGCCTAGACCGAAGCCCTGGGTGGGATGGTGCTCAGCCGATCCTGACCTACCGATCCTCGCCGCATGGGCTGACAGGTGCCACCGCCGGCTCACAGCGTCCTTTCAGCACCATGTGCCTATGCTGCCCGGGTGCCGTCCAGCCTTCGCCTCCCCACGTCCTGGTCCTCCAACGCCGTACGGGTCGCCGAGGTCACAGCGACCTTCTGGCTGATCAAGGGGCTGTCGACGGCCCTGGGCGAGTCGCTGTCCGACTATCTGGTCTTCGCGATCAACCCCGTGGTCGCGGTGCTGCTGGGTTTCGCCGCCTTCGTCGCCGCGCTCGCGCTCCAGCTGAGCCGAGGCCGGTACCGGCCGTGGGCGTACTGGCTCGCCGTCGTCATGGTGGGAGTGTTCGGCACCATGGCCGCCGATGTCGTCCATGTCGTGCTGGGGGTGCCCTACCTCGTGTCCAGCATGGGCTACGCCGCGGCGCTCGCGGCGGTGTTCCTCCTCTGGTGGCGCGTCGAGGGCACCCTGTCCATGCACGATGTGACGACCGCACGGCGAGAGGTGTTCTACTGGGCCGCGATCGCCGCCACGTTCGCCACCGGCACAGCGGTGGGGGACCTGACAGCCATCACGCTCCACCTGGGCTACGCGGGGTCGATCGTCCTGTTCGCGGTGGCGATCTGCGTGCCGGCCGCCGGATACCGGTGGTTCCGCTGGAACCCGACCGCCGCCTTCTGGACCGCGTACGTCCTCACCCGGCCGCTGGGTGCCTCCGTGGCTGACTGGACAGGGAAGCCGGTGGGGGTGGGTGGTCTCGGCTGGGGGGAGGGGCTCATGAGCCTTGCCTTCGCCGTCGTCATCGCCGCCCTCGTGACACGGCTGTCGTGGCGGCACCACCGCGATCCAGCCACCGTGGGCTCGCTCGTCGCCGACTGACCTGCCACGGCCGCCCGTACGCCGCCCGCCTGCCTCGCCCAGGGTGGCTCCCCGATGGGCCACGCTTCGCCTCCCCTGGACGGGCGACGCTTCCGGACGGTTCTGCGAAGGCCGCCTCGGGTACAGGACTGTGCATGAGCGAAGTCATCGAGAGCGTAGACGTGGCAGTGCCGGTGAGCACCGCGTACAACCAGTGGACCCGGTTCGAGGAGTTCCCGCAGTTCATGGAGGGCGTCGAGGAGGTTCGACAGCTGAGCGACGACCTGACGCACTGGCGCATCTCCATCGGCGGGGTGGACCGGGAGTTCGACGCACGGATCACCGAGCAGCACCCGGACGAGCGCATCGCCTGGAGCAGCGTGGGCGGTACGGAGCACTCAGGGGTTGTGACCTTCCACCGTCTCGACGGGGACACGACCCGTGTGACCCTTCAGATGGTGACGGTTCCCGAGGGGGTCGTGGAGACGGTCGGTGACAAGGTCGGGCTGGTGAAGGCTCGCGCCAAGGGCGACCTCAAGCGGTTCAAGAGCTACATCGAGGCACGCGGCCAGGAGACTGGCTCGTACCGCCACGACATCAAGTAACGAGCCACGCCCAGGCGCTCGCCGGCCACCTGACCGGCGAGCGCCTCAGACGGACTTGGACCTGAAGCGCCGCAGCCGCATGGAGTTGGTGACCACGAAGACGCTGGACAGCGACATGGCGAAGCCGGCGATCAGCGGGTTGAGGTGGCCGGTGGCCGCCAGAGGGATCGCGGCGACGTTGTAGCCGAAGGCCCACACGAGGTTGCCGCGGATCGTACGGAGCGTCCGTCTCGACAGCTCGATCGCGTCGGGGATCACGTCGAGGCTCCGTCGCACCAGGATGATGTCCGCGGACTTGAGCGCCACGTCGGTCCCGCTCACGATCGCCATCCCGAGGTT
>DAIEHO010000053.1 GCA_027353565.1 Propionibacteriaceae bacterium | reverse complement strand
ATTCCCTGGGTGAGCGTCAACCCACCGCTGCGTACGTCCTTCTGGACCTTGGAGGCGAAGGCGTCGAGCACCTGGTTCGCGTGGTCGCCGCGGAGTACCGCCGCCCCGGCTGTGCTCCAGTCGGCCACGAGCCGGTCCTTGGCGTCGCCTGGCGGGAGCCCGGCGAGCACCTGGGACACGCCCTGGACCGTGATCTGCAAGGCGAGGGATGTGCCTGACGCCGACACCGTGGGGACCGCCGACGTCGTGGTCGGTTTCGTAGTCGGTCCCGTGGGTTGCGCCGTCGAGGGAGCGGCCGAGCCCGAGGTCGCAGGGAGCGGCGTCTGGACGAGCGCAGTGATCGCCCCGGCCTGTGTGCCGAGCAGGAAGGCAGCGGCGCCCAACAGGACGATCAGCACCAGCCAGACCAGGGGCCGCAGGCTGCGTCGGCGTCGGCGGGCGGCCTGTACGGGGAAGGGTGTGCGCGGGGTGGGGGGCAGGGTCGGTCCGGTCGGGCGCGGGTAGCTCTGGGGCCCGGCGGGTGCTCCGGTCGGCGGCGGGAACGACGGCGCGCTCTGGGACCAGGGCTGGGCGGCAGGGATGGCGGACCCGGTCAGGGAGACCGGCGGGGTGAACACGGTGGTCGGCGCGAACGGGACGACGGGCATCGGGGTCGTCCTCGCCGGCCCCGCGAGGGTCGGTTCCGAACCGGGCGTCATCGGCAGGACGGCGGTGACCGCAGGCAGCACGGCCGTGGCCGGAAGCGCGAGCCGAGGTCCAGGGCCGACGAGGTCCGTCGACGGGCTCGCCTGCACCACGCGTAGCTGTTCGAGCGTCGACTCCGCATCCGGCCGGGCCGCGGGATCCTTGGAGAGCAGGGCCGCGACGAGCTGGTCGAGGGCACGCGGCGTCCGGATCCGCTCGGACAGGGCCGGCGGCTGCGCGCTGACCTGCTGCGACGCCACAGCCACGGCGCTCTCGCCAGTGAACGGCGGCTGGCCGGTGAGCATCGTCATGAGCAGGCAGCCGACCCCGTACAGGTCGCTCGCCGGCCCCGCACGCAGCCCCGTCGCATGCTCGGGCGACATGTATGCGGCGCTGCCGATCACGGCATGCGTCGCGGTCAGGGTGGCGTCCAGCCCTGAGAGCTGGGCGATACCGAAGTCGACGACCGTCGCGTGGTCACGGAAGACGATGACGTTGGCGGGCTTGATGTCTCGATGCACGAGCCCGTGGCGATGGGCCTCGCGCAGGGCGCTGGTCACCTGGATGACCAGACCCAGGGCTCGGTCGAGAGGCATCGGCCCCTCGGTGCGCACGAGGTCGGCGATGGTGCGACCCGGCAGCAGCGTCATCACGAGGTAGGCGCGGTTCCCGTCCGTGCCGGCGTCGAAGACGGATACCACGTTGGGGTGGTTGAGCTGGGCGGTGGCGATCGCCTCGCGCCGGAACCGCTCGGCCACGGTGGGGTCCGGGGCGGCCGACAGGTCGAGGAGCTTGAGCGCGACGTCTCGACCGAGGCGCTCGTCATGCGCTCGCCACACCTCGCCCATCGAGCCCGCGCCGACCCGCTCCACGGGCCGGTACCGCCCGGCTACGAGCGTTTCGCCTGCCACAGACCCGATCGTACGGGAGTCCGGCAACGCGCCCCGCCCCATGTCCCCTGGCCCAACCCTGACAGGATGGCCGACATGGACGAGGACCTCATCGAGGAAGCCGCCGCGCTCCTGAACCCCGAACACGTGGGTGGGAGGTTGTTCGGCGACGTTGCCAGTGTGCTCGTCACGGAGTCGGGAAGGCATCACGGAGGGGTGTGCATCGACACCGGCTCGGGGACGGGGTTCTGTGCCGAGGCGTCGGCGATCGCAGCCATGGTGACAGCGCGGGAGCGCCGGATCGCCCGGATCGTGGCCGTCTGGAGAGACCCGTCGACGGGCGCGCTGGCCGTTCTCCCACCCTGCGGACGGTGTCGTCTGTTCATCTCGCAGCTGCACCCCGACAACCGCGGGACGGTCGTGGTCCTGGGCCTGGACGCCTCGTCGACCCTCGACGAGCTCCTGCCGAGATCCGAGTGGCCCTCGCCGCTGCCGCCGCGCTTCACGCGTCCGGGGGCGCCGGAAGCAAGGTCAGCTCTGGCCTGATGCGTCGGGGTTCTCCCGGGCTGCCAGCTTCGCGCTGGCGCCGTCCAGCAGGCCCTGGCAGATGTCGGCGAGCTTCTCGCCTCTCTCCCAGAGCGCCATCGACTCGGACAGGGCGACGCTGCCGGACTCCAGCTGCCGGACGATGTCGGCTAGTTCGTCGCGGGCTTCCTCGTAGGTGGGCGTGGGCGTCTGGTCGGGCGTGTCAGAGCGGGCCATCGGTCTCCTCGGTGGGTTGGAGGTCTCGCACCTCGAGCGTTGCGGTTCCGTCGGTCAGGTGAGCCAGGAGGTCGTCGCCGATGTCGAGGTCGGCCACGCGGGTGACCGTGGTGCCGTCGCCGGCCAGCAGGATCGCATACCCGCGCTCCAGCGTCGCCTGCGGTGACATGGCACGGACGCGTGCCAACGCCGAGCTGACAAGGGCGGACTCCTCGCGAAGCCGGTAGCGGACGGCCCGGCGGGCCCGACTGCGAAGATCGTCCAGCCGTTCCAGGTGAACCCGCACGGGGCCGGCCGGGTCGCCGAGGACGGGCCGGGCCCGCAGATCCGCGAGCCTGCGCCGTTCGGCGGAGATGCGGGACCCCACGGCTGTACGAAGACGCCGCCGGGCTTCGTCCACGCCACGGCGCTCTTCGGTCACGTCGGGAACGACGAACCTGGCGGCGTCCGTCGGCGTCGAGGCCCGGGCGTCCGCCACAAGGTCGAGGATCGGCGTGTCGGACTCGTGGCCGATGGCGCTCACGACAGGCGTGCGGGCCGCGAACACTGCACGGACGAGCGACTCGTCGGAGAACGGCAGCAGGTCCTCCAGCGATCCACCCCCACGGGCGATGATGACGACGTCGACCTCAGGTGCCTTCTCCAGCCGGGCCAGCGCGTCAATGACCTGCTGGACCGAGGTGATGCCCTGCATCTGCGCGTACTGAACACGGATCACTGCGCCCGGCCAACGCCTGGTGACGTGCTGGACGACATCCCGCTCCGCGGCGCTGTCCTTCGCTGTGATGAGCCCGATCTCCCTGGGCAGGAACGGTAGCCGCTTCTTGAGCGTGCGGTCGAACAGGCCCTCCGCCTGGAGCATCCGTTTTCGCTGCTCGATCTGAGCCAGGAGCCGTCCCTCGCCGAGCGGCCGGATGTCCTGGCACTGGTACGTGAGCTGGCCGCTCTTCGCCCAGACCGTCGGCTTGAGCCACGCCGCGACCGTTGTGCCTTCGGTCAACGGACCTGCGGTGTCGAGGACCGCCGCCGTCGTTGAGACTCGCACTGACACCTCGGCGAGCGTGTCACGCAAAGTGAGGAACTGGGTCGGCCCCTGGCGCCGCTGGAGCTCGATGATCTGGCCCGACACCCAGACCGGGCCGAGCCGCTCAACCCAGCCCTTCACCTCCTGCGCGACGACGCGTAGCGGCTGAGGGTTCTCGGGGGAACTCTCGAGGGGCACGGTAGGCCTAGACGAGGAAGCGGTAGAACGGGCCGTCGGGATCGATGGGCTCGACGGTCATGGGGGACGCGTCCATGCGCGCCAGCAGCCCCGGAAGCTCCGCCGGGTCGCCGAGCTCGATGCCGACGAGGGCCGGCCCGAGCTCACGGTTGGACCGCTTGACGTACTCGAACAGCGTGATGTCGTCGTCGGGCCCGAGCACCTCGTCGAGGAAGCGGCGCAGGGAGCCGGGCTCCTGGGGGAAGTTCACCAGGAAGTAGTGCTTGCGACCTTCGAAGACCAGAGACCGCTCGACGATCTCGGAGTAACGGGACACGTCGTTGTTGCCGCCAGAGACGATCGCCACCACCGTCTGACCAGGCTCGACCCGTACGGCCGATCGAAGTGCAGCAGTCGCCAGCGCGCCGGCGGGCTCCGCGATGATGCCGTCCGTCTGGTACATGTCGAGCATCTCGGTGCAGATCGCGCCCTCGGCGACTGTGACGACCTCGACGTCAGAGTCGGCGATCACCGTGTACGGCGCCTGCCCGACCTTTCTGACGGCCGCGCCGTCGACGAACGTGTCAAGCGTCTCGAGGTCGACGGGCCTGCCGGCCGCCAACGCCGCGGAGAGACAGGCGGCGCCAGCAGGCTCGACCCCGACGACGCGCGTCGTCGGATGTCGCTCACGGAACCACGTCACGGCCCCGGCGAGCAGGCCGCCGCCGCCGACGGGCAGGACGAGCACATCGGGGGCCGCGCCCAGCTCGTCGACGATCTCGGCGCACACGGTTCCCTGACCTGCGATCGTCTCCGGATGGTCGAACGCATGGACGATCACGGCGCCGTTTGCAGCGGCGTACGCAGAGGCCGCCGCCGCCGCCTCGTCGTACGTGTCGCCGCTCACGACGAGCTCCACGGTGTCGCCGCCGATCGCCACCATGCGGTCTCGCTTCTGGCGCGGGGTCGTCAAGGGCACGAAGATCCGCCCGTTGATGCCGAGCCGACGGCACGCGAATGCGACGCCTTGCCCGTGGTTTCCTGCTGACGCGCACACCACGCCGGCCGCCCGCTCCGCCTCGGACAGCTGGGCGATCCGGTTGTACGCACCCCGCAGCTTGTACGACCTCACCGGCTGTAGGTCCTCGCGCTTCACCCACACGTCAGCGCCTGTGAGCGCGGACAGCCGTACGTTGAGCTGGAGAGGGGTCTCCGTGACGATGCCGTGAAGTCGCGCGGACGCCGCATCGACGTCATCGGCCGTCAGCACACGAGTCATGTCGCTAGACACTAGTCGCGAAGCCCGTGGCCGTAGGACGGGTCGGGAGGGCAGCGAGCTCCTCCACGCTCGGTGCGGGCCGCTGGAGAAGCTCGGCCTCGGATGCCGGCTCGCCTGCGTCCTCGAGCACCGGCTGCAGCGCTCGCAGCTCGCGGCCGAGCAGGGGCGTCACCCGAACGGCGTCATCGACGAGCTCGGGGGCCGCGATCTGGCGCACGGTCTCGTGGAGCTGGCCCACTTCGTCGAGCTGCTCCTGGGTCACCTGCAGGTCGCGGAACCGTCGGGCCGTCACCAGGACACGCCCTTCGAGGGAGGCGACCGTCGAGTTGTAGGCCTTGACGCTCGCGCCCAGGCTGCGTCCGACCTTGTCGAAGTGGCTGCCCATCGTGGCGAGCCTGTCGTACAGCTCCCTGCCGAGGTGCGTGATCTCCTTCGCGGACTGCGCCAGCGCGACCTGGCGCCAGCCGTAGGCGACCGAGCGCAGCATCGCGATGAGCGTCGACGGCGTGGCGATGATGATGTTCTTGGTCGCCGCGTACTCGGTGAGGTCGGGCATCAGCTGCAGAGCCTCTGCGTACAGCGCCTCGCTCGGCATGAACAGCACCACGAACTCGGGGGTGGCCTCGTCCGCCTTCCAGTACTGCTTGCTGCTGAGCTGGTCGGCGTGGCCCCGGACATTCTTGGCGAAGAGCCCCATGTACCGGTCGCGGTCGGCGAGCTCTGACGCCTCCTGAGCGTCGAGGAACGCGTTCAGCGGCACCTTGGAGTCCACGTAGACGAACTTGCCCTCGGCGAGCATCACCTTCATGTCGGGCCGGATCACACGGTCGTCTGTCGACGACGTCGCCTGCTGCAGGAAGTCGCAGTGCTCGACCATCCCGGCGAGCTCGACGACCCGCTTGAGCTGGAGCTCGCCCCACGCACCCCGTACCTGAGGCTTGCGCAGCGCCGTCGTCAGAGCGCTCGTCTCCCGACGGACCTGCTCGCCGGTCAGCTGCACGGCCCGGACCTGCTCCTTGAGCTCTGCGGCGATCGCGGCCCGCTCCTTCTCGACCTCGGTCAGCCGTGCCTCGAACCGGTCAAGGCTGGACTTCATGGGCGCCATGACCTGCTCCGTGGCCTTGAGCCGCTGCTCGGCGGACGCGTCGGCGACCTTGCTCTGCTTCTCGAGCACGTCGTTCGACAGCACCTTGAACTGTGCCAGCAACGACTCGCGGTCAGCAGCCAGCTCTGCCGCGCGATGCACGGCCGCGTCGCGCTCGGCCTCGGCCGTGGCCACCAGGGCCTGGATCTCGGCCATCTCGGCCCGGATGGACATGGCATGCCCACGGGCCTCGGCGGCATCGGCGCGCGCACGTTCGACCTCGGTCTGCTGGTGCGCCACGTCCGCGCGAGCCGTCGCAGCCTCGGAACGGGCGTGGGATGCCTCGGCCCGCAGCGTCGTCTCTCGCTCGCCGGCCGCACTGGTCGCACGGGCTCGCAGGAGCAACCAGGCGCCTGCGGCGCCGAGCAGCAGCCCGACAAGGAGGGTGGTGACGATCGTGACGGCATCCATGGTGATGATCCTGCCGGTGCGCTCGGACACTTTTCCGCACCGACACCCGCGGCCGCGCGTTTGGCCCGGGGCCCTGGTCGGCAGAATGGCACGCATGGCTTCCCACATCGACGACCTGGCGGCGTTCGTCGCCGCGTCGCCCACCTCGTACCACGCCGCCTCCCAGATCGCCTCCCGTCTCGAGGCCGCCTCGTACACGGTGGTCAGCGAGACGGACGGTTGGCAGCCTGCACCGCGCCAGTACGTGGTCCGGGACGGCGCCGTTATCGCCTGGCGGGTCCCTGAGAGCTGGAGGCCCGAGGACGGCATCCGGATCGTCGGCTCGCACACCGACTCACCGGCGCTGAAGCTCAAGCCGAACCCGATGATGTCCTCGGCCGGCTGGCAGCAGCTGGGTGTCGAGGTGTACGGGGGTCCGTTGCTGGGCACCTGGCTGGACCGTGAGCTCGGCCTGGCCGGACGCCTCGTGACCCGCGAGGGCGACGTCCACCTCGTGACCACCGGGCCGATCCTGCGGGTCCCGCACCTGGCACCCCACCTGGACCGTACGCTCGGCGACCACGTCCAGCTCGACCGGCAGCGCCACCTGCAACCGGTGTACGCGATCGGGGACGGCCCCGACCCGTACGCCCTCCTGCTCGCTGCCGCAGGGGTCCCGGAGGCGGAGCTGGCCGCGTACGACGTGTTCTGCTACCCGACCGAGGCCAGCGCGGTGTTCGGGGCGCAAGGCGAGTTCTTCGCCTCGTGGCGGCTCGACAACCTCTCGTCGGTGCACGCGTCGCTCACGGCGTTCCTCGACGACGGCTCGCGGGGGGAGGAGCTTGCCGTGTTCGCGGCGTTCGACCACGAGGAGGTGGGCTCGTCGACCCGGTCGGGCGCCAGCGGGCCGTTCCTCGCAGACGTGCTCCGGCGCGTCACCCTGACGCTCGGTCTCGACGAGGCGGCCCATCTGCAGACCCTGGCCGCATCGAGCTGTGTCTCGGCCGATGCCGGACATGCGGTGCACCCGAACTACGCCGAGCATCACGACCCGGGGAACCGGCCACTGCCCAACCACGGCCCTCTGCTCAAGCTCAACGCGCAGCAGCGGTACGCGTCGGACGCGGTCGGCTCGTCGCTGTGGTACTCCGCGTGCCGCGCCGCGGGCGTACCCACCCAGGAGTTCGTCTCCAACAACGCCGTGCCGTGCGGCAGCACGATCGGGCCGCTCACGGCGACCCGCCTCGGCATCGTGACGGTCGACGTGGGGATCCCGCTGCTCAGCATGCATTCCGCCCGCGAACTCTGCGGCGTCGCCGACCCGGGCTACCTCGCGCAGGCGTTGACCGCATACTGGGCAGCTGCGTGACGGAGCCTTCCTAGGGCGCCGTGGCGGTCAGCCTCGGGGCCGTCGTCGATCCGGTCAGCGGCTCGCATGGGCGATGGCGACGAGGAAGTCCGACTGCGCCGTGTAGGGGTGCAGCTCCCAGGTGGACAGCGCCAGGTCGAGGGTCAGCCCCGCCGTGGACAGGTCGGCGAAGAACTCGTCGAACGGGTAGCCGCGGCCGGCGCCGTACGCGAGGACCACACGCCCGTTCGTCACGAGGTGGTTCCGCAGGTTCACGAGCGTGGCCACGCGGGTGCTCGGGGCGAGGAACCCGAGGACGTTGCCGGCGGCGAAGATGAGGTCGAACGGCTCGCGGACTCCCGCAGCGGGCAGGTCGAGCAGTGCGAGGTCACCCACGAGCCAGGTCGCTTCGGGGAAGTCGGTCGTCGCGTACTCGATGAGCGCAGGGTCGACGTCGACGCCCACGACCGTGTGGCCGTGCTGCGCCAGTCGGCCTCCGACACGTCCCGTGCCGCATCCGGCATCGAGGATCCGCGACCCGCGAGCCGCCATCGCGTCGATCATGCGCGCCTCCCCGTCGAGGTCGTGCCCCTCCGCCGCCAGACGCCGCCAGCGGGCTGCGTAACGGTGCGAGTGCTCGGGGTCGGCGGCGATCGTACGGGTCCAGGCGCTGGGTTCAACCACGAGCGCCGATGCTAGTCCGCGCGCCGTGCCCCCACCGACCACGACGCCGCACCGACCGGGAGCCGCGCGGCCACCGGCGAGGAGGTAGGGCCGCCTCAGTCCTTCCTCCGGGCGCTGATCCTGATGGTGATGACGCCCTCGACCGCCACGACGCCGTCGCGGCGTACCGCTTTCACCCTCACCGGCACGTCGGCGAGGTCCCAGTCCACCTCGTCGGTCTCGGCGACGCAGAGCAGGTCGGTCGTGGACTTGGCTGGGTAACGGACTGTCATGCCGACCGGGATCCAGCGCTTCTCGTCGGGGCACGTGGCCTCGGCGAGAAGGCCCATGGCCGCCTCGAGTCCGTTGACGGCCGCGATCGCGTGCAGGGTGCCGATGTGGTTCTTCACGGACCATCGCAGCGGCACCACGACTTCCGCATGGTGGGGCGCGAGGGAGCGGACCTGGGGTCGTACGGTCCGGAAGTAGGGCGCCTTGAACGCGTAGAGCAGCGAGAACACCTGTGGCCCGAGCGGTCGCTTGGTGAGCCGCGTGTACAAGTCGTACGTACCGGTCATGGCTGGAACTCGTCCGGGGAGGCAGCGGTGAGGACCGAGTCGGCCTCGTCGAACGGCCACGGCTCGAGGGGGTCGAGTGGGTCGACGGGCACGACCGGCTCGGGCTCGGACGCGTTGAGCGCGCGGATGAACGCATT
>DAIEHO010000025.1 GCA_027353565.1 Propionibacteriaceae bacterium | reverse complement strand
GCCGCTCGTCTGCGACACCACCGCGGCGATCGTGGTCTTGCCCACACCCGGCGGCCCCCAGAGGAACACCGACATCGGCTGGCCGGACGCGAGTCGACGCAACGGCGAGCCCGCACCGAGCAGGTGCTGCTGCCCGACGATCTCCTCGAGCGTGGTGGGCCGCAGCCTGACGGCCAGCGGCGAGCTGGCGTGGACGCCTCCCAGCGACCCACCCCGCCCACTTGCCGGGGCCGGGACGAGCTCCCCGAACAGGTCCTCCGTCACACCGCGAGCATAGGGCGGCGGACAGAGGACGTGTCGACGCGCTCCCCCGGATGAGGAGAACTTGTTTATTCTTCAACAACGTGCTGGTCTGTACGCCGTGACAGATTCCCGACGACTTCTCCTCGTGCACGCTCATCCGGACGACGAGTCGAGCTCCACAGGCGCCACGATCGCCCGGTACTGCGCCGAGGGGGCCCAGGTGACGCTGGTCACCTGCACCCTGGGTGAGGAGGGCGAGATCGTCCCCGACGACCTCGGGCACCTGAAGCCAGGGGCGGTCCTCGCCAGCCATCGGCTGGACGAGCTCCACGCCGCCGCCAGGGCTCTGGGCCTCACCGACTACGTCCGGCTGGGCGGCGACGGTCGCTACCACGACTCCGGCATGGCCCATGCCGAGGACGGCACGGCGACGGCACGTGACGAGACGACCGACACCGCGTTCTGGAACGCCGACCTGCTCGAGGCCGCGCTCAACCTCGTGTCCATCCTGCGTGACCGGCGACCCCAGGTCGTGGTCTCGTACGACCCGTTCGGCATGTACGGGCACCCCGACCACGTGATGGCCCACCGCGTCATGACGTACGCCTGCGTGCTGAGCGGCGTCCATGGCTACCGGCCGGAGCTCGGCAAGCCCTGGACCGTCGCCAGGACGTTCTGGACGACGAACGGCTCGGACGACATGGCGACGATCATCTCGACCGCCAAGGCGAACGGCGTCACGAGCCTGTGGGGCGATGTGGATCTCGACGGTCCGCTCCCTCCGATGATCACCAGGAGCGAGGACGTCGACGTACGGGTCCCCCTCGGCCAGTACCGCGCCAACAAGATCGCAGCCCTGACCGCCCACCACTCGCAGGTCGACATGACGGACCCCTTCTGGAGGCTGATGACCGACATCGAGTCGCTCGGCGAGTCCTTCCGTCTGGCCACCGGAGTACCGCTCCCCCACCCGTCGACGGACCTGTTCGAGGGTCTCGAGCTGACGGCCTGAGGCTCCCGACGGGGTGGTCGACGGGACGGTTCAGGGTCACCTCAGGGTTGTATCGATAGGTCTTTCGATATATCGTTACCTCCAGTG
>DAIEHO010000377.1 GCA_027353565.1 Propionibacteriaceae bacterium | reverse complement strand
TGGGCGGGCGTCGTGAACCTCGAGAACCGGCTCGTCCCGGGCGGCATCGACGCCCGGGTGCTCACGGAGCTGCGCAAGGCCGCCGAGCGGGTCTGAGGCCGCGCCGGGCCGACCCGGTGGCCGCACGGGCCGTCTTGTATCGTTAACAGCACCATGTCATGGCTCGACCTGCCACCACTCGACCTCATCGGAGCTGCCCCCGACGTCGTCGCGCCTGACGAGAACGGCCTCGTCCGAGGGTTGCTTGGACTGGTGGCCGGCGGCCTCGTGGGGTTCTGGAGCTCCAGCAGCACGGAGATCTGGAAGCCTGACAGACCCGGTGAGCTCGCGGCGATCCTCGGGGTCGGTGAGGTGGAACGGGTGGACACCGGCACGGGGTTCTCCGAGTGCGGACGGCTCGATCGCGAGAAGAAGACGTTGCAGGTACGGAACCGCAACCCGCGATCCGGGGCTCCTCGCGTGTTCTCGGGGCGGCAGGTGGGCATCGGCGACCCGACGCTCGACCCGCACGCCGCCTGGCAGCTCCGGCGCATGATCGACGTCGCCCTTCGCCGCGACGAGCGGTGGGCGCTCACCCCCGGGGGAATGGGCTACAGCGACTTCCTGCTCGGCATGGAGACCGGCCCGTGGCAGGGCCAGAAGCGGATCATCGTGACCGCGCAGCCCGCTGTGCTCGCCCGGCGGTGGACCAGCGGCAGGCTCGGAATCGCCAGGGCGGGCGGCACGCCCTCGCGGTCCGCCGGTGTGCCGATCAGTCCGCAGGGCATCGACGAGGCGGTGACGTTGTTCGTCTCCGCGATGGCGGAGTCCGGGCTCTCACCCTGGGAGTTCACGCCGGTCTTCCCGCTCATCTGAAGGACGGGTTCCGCGAGCGGCGCGCGCCACGGCTCCCGAGCCTCGGCGGCTGCGCACAGTGCGGACACCGGATGTCTGCCACGGCAGGAGTTCCCGGCTCTTCTTAAGGAACCCATGAGGATTGCCTCAGGCGTGGTGACGTGACCGTCTCGGCGACGTACTCTCTGCGTGGGGACACAACGCACTTCGGTGCGTACATGGGAGTTAGTCAATGGCTGTGGCGTACACGGTCCCAGGTCCTGTGCGTTCGATCAGGTCGTTCGACCGGCGCGCAGGCTGGACCTTCGTCCACGCAGGCTCAGAGCTTGCGCTGCTCGGTGCGGATCTCGAACCGCTCGGGTGCTGGCGTCTGCCTGCCGGCGTGGTCGGGCTCGCTGACGCCGATCCGATCACGGACACGGTCGTCTTCGACGATGGCTCCGGCATCGTCCTGCAGAGGCACGGGTCGACGCGATGGCGCCGCGAGCACCGCCCGTGGGGACCCGAGCAGGGCGGTGGCGCGTGGCTGAGCCACGCTCACGCGTGGGCGGTCGTCCCGTCCGACGACGGCCGGACGTGCGAGCTCCTGCGCCTGAACATCCACACGGGAGCCGTCACCGGTTCCGCGCCGATGGGTGACGTCCCGTCCGGCATCGAGCTGGTGGCCGGTCCCGAGGGGTGGATCGGCATCGGGATCGGTGACGACCGTGACGCGAGGACCTGGTTCCTGCACGGCGACTCGTCATCCATCGAGCTGCGCCAGGCGCCCTGGCACCATCGCGTACTCACCGATGTGCACGTCTCCGGCAAGTACGTGCTGACGGCGCCGCAGGGTGGCACAGGGTCGCTCGAGGTGCTCAGGTGGCCCAGCCTCGAGCCCGTGTGGACCGTCGCGGCGCCGAGCCTGCCCGACTCCGCATGGCTGGAGTCGGCGGTGTTCGTCGGCGACGACCTGGTGGCCGCCTTCGACCCCGGAGAAGGTGATGTGGGCGAGTGCGTACGCATCCCGCCGAACCGGGAGATGGCCCGCGTGGGCGGCGAGTCCTGGCCGGCTCCGGGCGGTACGGGCTTCTGGCTCGAGTACGACGGACACCAGCTCATCCGCCGCTGACGCGACGTTGCCCGGCTTCTCCGCACCATTGGCGAGCCGATGGTGGGCACCTGCGACGTTGGACGGGTTACGAGCCGAGAATCGGGCCTCATAACCCGAGAAGACTCGCGCGGTCCCGGGCGCGAGTCGGAAGGCCGCCCCAGAACCCTCGCAACGACGCGCGTAGGGGTCAGGCTGCGAGCGCCCTCTCGATACGTGCGATGACCACGGAAGGGGTGAACATGATCTCCTTGCCGAGCCACCGTACGAACCGGTAGTCGTCGTCACGCAGCGCCTGCTCCCGCTCCTTCTCGCGGACGTACGCAGTCGGGTCGCTCCCCTTCACCGCCCCGTCGCACTCGCCGATCAGCCGCGGCTCCTCCCAGAAGAAGTCCGGGTACACGGTCCCCAACCGAGTGCGGATCGGTGGTTGGAACAGAGGGATCGGGAGACCTTCCAGGTGCAGGTGCCCAGCAGTCAGCGACTCTGCGGCCGACTCCCTGGCAGGCTCGACGAGCGGAATCACCGGTGCCAGCCGCCTGGCTCGTCCAACGACCGCAGCGAGAGCGTCACGCGAGGCGGCGACGAGTCGTGGGTTGAGGAAGTCATGCCGCCTCACAGTGCCGACGAACGAGATGAGGATCTTCCGCGCCGCGGCGTCGAGGATCACCAGTGCCTCCGGCAGGGGCCTGCCTGTCGCGAGGTCGACCGCCGAGCGCGCGATCGTTGTCACCGAGTAGCCGTCCGGGTCGCGAGTCACGTCCGAAGCCGGGAGGGATGCGACGTGTCGTACCGCTGTTCCTCCTC
>DAIEHO010000376.1 GCA_027353565.1 Propionibacteriaceae bacterium | reverse complement strand
GCGAACGCGCGGCCGATGTGCTCGCCGCACCGCAGGAGGGTGTCGACCACCTCCGGCATAGCTCCGGCCGCCATCGCGCCCAGCTCCAGGGGCCGCTCGATCGAGTAGCGTCCCGACTTCAGGCGCGCGACGTGCTCGGCGTGCGCCAGGTCCCGACGGCCCGCGGCTGCGCCGGTGAGGTCCGCGCGCTGGCCCGCGACCAGCTCCACGCACAGCGCGTACCAGACCTTCCGCAACGGCCCGGGCAGGTCGTCGGCGATCCGGTCGGCAACGGTGTGCGCGAGGTCACCGAGCAGGACCGCGATGTTGGTGCCGAACAGGGCGGCGTCGCCGACGCCGCCGGAGGCCGCGTGCCAGCGGGAGGCCTCGACGTGCGCCGACGGACGACCACGGCGCGACGCGGAGGAGTCCATCACGTCGTCGTGCACCAGGGCGAACAGGTGGAGCGCCTCGAGCGCGGCGGCGGCGCGGATGAGGTAGCGGTAGTCGTCCGACCCGTGCGTGCCGCCGGCGGCCAGGAAGCCCCAGTAGCTCATCGCCACCCGGAGGCGCTTGCCGCGCCCGACGAGCAGGTCGCCCAGCCAGGCGGGGAGGTCGAGAGCAAGGACGTCGACCCCGTTGCCGTCCGTGTATCCGTCCCACTCGGCGACGAGTGCCGTGATCTCCGCGGTGAGAAGGGCGTCGACGTCACGGCAGACCGCGTCGACGTCTGGGCCTATTCCCGCGGAGGGGGATGCGGCGGGGTTCTTCGCGACGAGCAGGGGGACCTGCAACGCAGCCCACGGGCTGTACACGTGGGGCGTCGCCGTGATCGCGGCGGAGAACTTGTCCCACGCCACCCACGCCCATTCCGCGACCTCGGCGGGGTCGGGGTCGGGGTCTGCCTCGGTCACGTACCCGGCGTACACGGGGCAGATCTCGTTCTCGACGATGCCTGACGCGTCGACGGCGCGGTACCGGAACTCGGGCAGAAGCGGGACCAGTGGGCCGACGGTGAGGCCCAGCTCCTCGCGGATCCGGCGCCGCGCCGCGTCCTCGAGGGACTCCGACGGACGAGGGTGCCCGCAGCAGGAGTTCGTCCAGACGCCGGGCCACGCCTTCTTGCCCAGCGCCCTCCGGGTGAGGAGCACCTCGCCGCGCGCGTTGAACAGGTACGTGGAGAACGCGAGGTGCAGCGGCGTCGCCGTCGTGTGGACCTCGGCCCTGGGAGCGGCCCCGAGCACCACGCCGGCGTCGTCGACCAGCACGACGTCGTCGGCGTGGTGCTCGTCCGCATGAAGTTGTCGTGTCTTGTGCTGCAAGGCCATGACGTCCGTCCAATGTTTGTATAAGGTTGCTCCAAGGTAGGCGGCAACCACACACCCCGTCAACCCTTGTCCAACCCTTGTTCAATGTTGGGGTCCGGTCCGAAGGTCCACAGGAAGCAGGCGGCTGTGTACGCGGTCAAGCAGGTGTCAGCGCTGACAGGCGTGCCCGAGGCGACCCTCCGTGTCTGGGAGCGCCGGTACCAGGTGGTGGAACCAGCGCGGTCCCCGGCCGGCTACCGGCTGTACGACGACGACCAGGTCGCGACGCTCCGCGCGATGGCAGCACTCGTCCACAGCGGTGTGCCCGCCTCCATCGCGGCCGAGACCGTACGCGCGACGGCGGTGCGAGCGCAGTCGGAGCCGAGCACCGAGGGACGGAGGGCCCTCGACCTGGTGTCCGCGGCGGCGGAGCTGGATCCGGCGCTCATGCACTCGGTCCTGACGGAGGCGTTCGCCGCGACGAGCTTCGACGACGTCGTGGACTGCTGGCTCCCCTCCGAGCTGGGGCGTCTCGGCGAGGCCTGGCAGAACGGGCGGCTCAGCGTCGCCCAGGAGCACTTCGCGAGCGCGGCCGTCGCGAGGCACCTGTCGGCCCACTTCAACGACGCCGAGCCGCGCGCGGGCGTACCGGTGCTCGTCGGCCTGCCCGAGGGCGGCCGGCACGAGCTCATGCTGCTCGCGTTCGCCGCCTGCCTGCGGCGGGCAGGCGTCAACACCATCTATCTCGGCGCGGACGTGCCGCTCGACGACTGGAAGACCGTCGCGAGCGAGGCCGGGGCGCGAGCAGCCGTGATCGGGGTGCACCTCGAGCAGGACGTCGAGGCTGCACAGTCGGTCGTCGACCAGCTCACGTCTCTGCACCCGCCCGTCGCCGTACGGGTCGGGGGCCACAGCCGGCACCGGATCAGCGGCGCCCGCTACCTCGAGGAC
>DAIEHO010000369.1 GCA_027353565.1 Propionibacteriaceae bacterium | reverse complement strand
TACTGGGCGGAGCTGCAGGAGAAGTACGCCACGTTCGGGTTCACCCACTGCAACGGGCTCGGGGTCGTCGCCGTCGGGCCGAACGTGCCGCCCAAGGTACGTGCCCTGGTCGACCTCACGGACGACGGTGAGCTGGCGGGGCTCGTCCGCTCCGCGTACGCGCGACTCGGTGCCGCAGTTCCGACGCCATGGTCCATGGAGGGGCCCAGCGTCGCCGCCGTACGCCGCCGGCTCGACGAGGTCGAGCATGAGCTGGGCGACTCGCGCGACGAGGCCCGTCGCACCGCGGCAGAGCTGCACTACCTGCGGCAGCGGGTCGCCGACCAACAGCACATCCTGGACCGGCTGGGACTGGTGGCGAAGGCCGCCGACGCGATCCCGCTGGGGTTCAGCCGGGGCACCGTGGGCCGGGTCCGCGACGTGGCACGCAAGGCCACCCGGTGGGTGGAGCCCGGGTCCAGCCCGGTGCGCGACATCTTCGACCACGCCTGGTACGCCCGCACCTACGGCCTCGTCGGTGACCGCAAGCAGCTCCTCATCGACTACATCAAGGACGGCGCGAACGCCGGACGCAGTCCCAACGCGCTCTTCGACGGAGCCTGGTACGCCTCGACCAACCCCGATCTCGCGGGCATGAGCCGTCTCGAGCAGGCCGAGCACTACGTCTCGCTCGGCGGCCCGGAGGGCCGGTCGCCCCACCCGTTCTTCGACGGCGCCTTCTACCTGAAGAACAACCCGGACGTCGCGGCCTCCGGCTTCAACCCGCTCGTCCACTACCTCAAGGTCGGGGACAGCGAAGGGCGGCGGCCGAACCCGTACTTCGACCCCGCGTGGTACCGCAGGACGACTGGGGTCACCGGATGCGCCGCGCAGGCGTACCTGGCTGCCCCGCTGCCCCGCTCCGCCCCCTCAGAGGACTTCGACCCGGCCCTGTACGCGTCGACGACGGAAGAAGCCGCGCAGGCGGGGCTCGATCCGCTGGTCCTCCTCCTCATGCGCAGAGATCCGCGGCACGCATCCGCCGGCTGACCGCCCGGACTAGCTCAGAAAGTGGCCGGCGGTGTCGACGACGACGTCGGTGCTGGTGCCGGAGCCGTTGTGGAGCTTGAGGGTGCCGTCGCTGCCGACTTGGACGGTGACGAGGTTGGGGATGGTGGTGTTGGCGGCGGACCAGTTGAGGTTGGAGGCGGTGGGAAGGGGGTTGGTGCCCGGGTAGACGGTGAGGAAGCCGGCTGAGGTGGTGTTGGTGACGGTGGTGTTGATGACGACGGCGGAGACGCCGGTGGCGGGGATGCCGCCGGTTCCGAGGATGGTCAGGGCGCGGTCGGAGAGTCCGGGGATGGGTCCGCCGGTGGTGCGGGTGTCGAGGACTCGGGCGGGGGGTAGGGAGACGAAGGTGCCGGGCAGGGTGGCGGTGCCGCCGAGGTAGTAGCCGGCGACGTCGACGACGACGTCGGCGGTGCCGGGTCCGGACTGGAAGATCGACACTTTGCCGTTGTCACCGACTTTGACGGTGACGAGGTTGGGGATGGTCAGCCCGGGTGTCCAGTTCAGGTTGGATGCGGTGGGTCGTGTGGTGGCGGAGGGGAAGACGGTCAGGTAGCCGGTGGCGGTGGTGTCGGTGACGGTGGTGTTGAGGACGACGGCGGACACGTTGGTGGTGGGGACGCCGCCTTGGCCGAGGATCTGGAGGTCTCGGGTCTCGGCGTAGGCGAGGGGTCCGCCCGTGGTGCGGGTGTCGAGGATGCGGGCGGGGGTGAGGCTGGTGAAGGCGCCGGGGGCGGTGACGGTGCCGTCGATGTAGTAGCCGGCGACGTCGACGATGACCTGGGCGGTGCCGGGTCCGGACTGGTAGAGGTCGATGGAGCCTCCTGTGCCGACTTTGACGGTGACGGCGTTGGGGATGGTGGCTCCGGCGGACCAGTTGAGGTTGGAGACGACGGGTCGGGTGGTGCCGGTGGGGGAGACGGTCAGGTAGCCGGGGGTGGTGGTCTGGGTGACGGTGACGTTGAGGACGACGGCGGAGACGCCGGTGGTGGGGACGCCGCCGAGACCGGTGACCTTGAGGGTTCGGGTCTGTCCGGCGCCGAGCGCGGGGCCGTTGGTACGGGTGTCAAGCAACCGCGACGGCGACACCGGGAGAAGCGCCCCGGCGCTCATGCCGATGGGGCTCGCCGAGGTGATGGTGACCTTGCCCGAGGCCGTACCCGTGCCGTTCACCGCTGCCACGGGGCCCGTACCGTCAGCAGCGTCGGCGACCAGTGTGTAGGTGTAGACGCCGGCCGAGACGGACCTGCCGGAGTCGTTGAGGCCGTCCCACGTGATGCCCCGGATCGACCCGTCTCTCGAGGCGGGCGTCGACAAGGTACGGACGGTGGTGCCGCTTGAGGTCGAGATGACGACGTGGCCCGCGTTCAGCGGCTTGGTCGTGTCGAAGTCGACCCCCCACGTGCTGCCCGTGCTCGAGAAGTCCACGGACGAGCCGGCCAACGCGCCCAGCAGCCTAGGAGCTGTGGTCGACAAGGACGAGAAGTCACGCCAGATCAGCTGGGTGGCCGACGTGCACGCCACGTGCCCCGACCCGTCAGAGGTCACGTCGTAGGCGCAGTCGGTCAACGGCGTCAAGCTTCCCTGCGCCATGTTCCACAGGTTGTAGTCGATGTTGTTGAACGTGAGGACCGCATAGCCGTCGCCCGCGTCCACGATGTTGACGAACTGGTTGGTCGGAGCAGGCACGGTCGTGATCACCGCGCCGGTCGTCAGGTTGAACGCCTCCACTGTCGACCCGCACGTCATCAGGAGCGTGTTGCTCCAGACCCGGCCGGCCGTGCAGGCAGCGGTGCCCGCAGGCAGGGTGACGGTACGCGGCGGTGAGGCTCCGGTCAGGTCGTTGACGACCACATGGGTCTGTGTGGAATCCGCCGTCCACGTCACGTACTCGGACCCGAAGAGCGTCCCGGCAGTCCCGAGGAAGTCACCCACGACGGTGTTGTTGACGGTCGCGACCTCGGTCTGGGAGCTGTTCGCCGACGAGTTCCATCCGACGCGGCTGAGGTACGGACCGCTCAGCTGGCTCAGATGCGCGTCGCTGATCGTGTTTCGCAGAGTGTTCGACCGGTCGTACACCGACAGCCCCGCGGATCCGCTGACGACCGTCCGTGCGGCCGAGGCTTTGAGCCCGGACGACCGCTGCGGCAGCAACGACTCGCTGCCGAACCCCGACGCCGAGACCGACCGGCTCCACGAGGTGAGCTGCAGCGCGCCGTCTCGGGTGTCTGCACCGACGACCCGGTCCGGAGTGACGGAGAGGTGGCCGACGGCGGCAGCGGCTGCCGTCGGGATGGGGAAGCCGGTGATGGCGCTGCCGTCCGCCATGATCCGCAGGATCGTGGGCACGGTGTTGCTGTCACGGACGAGCGCGTACGGCGTGTCTCCGTACATGTCCCCGCCCGCTGCGTCCGGCTGGTCGATGGACGACCCGGCGGGGAGCGTGACCGGCGTCGCCGTCGACGCGTTGCTGTTCCAGATGTACGGGGTGAACTGGCCGGCGGCGCCGAGCCCTGTCCAGATGTTGACGACCGTCCACATCGCGAAGTTGGAGAACTGCGGGTAGACGGAGTCGTAGCTGCCGGTGGACACGGTGGTGCAGGTGGGGGCGCTCGCCAGGTTCGCCAGGGGACGTGCGCAGATCTGGACCGATGACGTCGTACCGAGCACGTACACGAGCTGCGTCGAGCTCACGACCGCGCCCGTGGATCCGTCGATCGTGACCCAGGCCGGGGCTGCAGCCGTCGGGCTCGACGCGAGGGCGTACAGGGTGTGACCGTCGCCCGTCGTACCGTGCCACAGGACGGCACCCGCCGTCGTCATCTCGGCGCTCTGCGTCAGCACCGCCGCGCCGGTCGGGCTGGGCACCGCGACCGCCGAGCCACCGGACAGGAAGTTGTACGCCGAGTACGTGCCGTTGTAGGCGAGGCTCCAGGAGCCGCTCATGCTCACGGGGACGGTGGGCAGCGCGTACGTGGCCTGGCTGCCGCTGCTGATCGTGTACACGACCGCCGTGGTCGTGGTGCCCGAGGTCTTGTAGCCGACGAGCGTGCTGTTGACCGCCATCTGCCATGTGATGGTCGAGAGCGCCGGGTCGTTGGTCCAGCTGGCGCCCGTGTTGGTCGAGTGGTTGGCCCCAAGAACGACCGTGGAGCCGAAGACGGCGAAGGGTGCCGATGTGTCCACGCCGGCGTGGATCGCCGTACGGGTCTCGGGCACGGCGGCGTACGCCTTGGCCGGGGCTGCTGCGACGGTGCCGACCGCGAGGAGGACGCTCACCACGAGGACCAACGAGTTCCGCCCTGACCAGTGATGCGACCTGACGGCCCGGAGTAGTGCGCGGGTGATGCTCAGCACAGCAGTCCCTTCGACTCGAGTGCAGGCCTCATGCCTGCCCAGCGCGGTCTGGGCGCAGACTATCCCCGCCATTCGCCCGGTCCAGAACTGCGGGCTGAAGTCTTACTTGAGGTTGATCGGGGGCCGGCCCGTCCTGACGAAGCCAATGAGGGCTGCCGATCCGGCCCGGCGCTGCGGCCGGTCAGGGCACTCTCGAGGGCGGCCCGAAGGAGCCCCGGAAGGCGCTTCCGTGACGCGACCACAGGGCGCCACCTCATCCGCGGCGACCGGGGAGCGGGCCGCTAGGCTGTCCTGCAGCGCCTTGCCAGGAGGGACTCACAATGCCGAAACCAAGTCTGAACGACTTCTTGACGAAGGCGTCGTTCTGGCCGGTGGAGCACCTGTGCGTGACCGCCTGGGCTGAGCATGCGCCGTTCGCGTTCTGGCTCATCGACGCGCTGCGACCGACGTCGGTGGTGGAGCTCGGCACGCACAACGGATACTCGTTCTTCGCCTTCTGCCAGGCCGTCAAGGCCCTCGGCCTCGACACCCAACTGTACGCGATCGACACATGGTAGGGCGACGTCCACGCGGGCGTCTACGACAACAGCGTGTTCGAGTCCGTACGCGACATCGTCGAGCAGGAGTATCCGCAGACGGCCCACATGGTCCGTGCGACGTTCCACGACGCACGGCCGGAGTTCGCCGACGGCTCGGTCGACCTGATCCACGTGGACGGCCGTCACTTCTACGACGACGTCAAGGAGGACGTCGAGACGTACCTGTCGGCGATGTCCGACCGCGGCGTCATGATCCTGCACGACATCGTCGTCCAGGAGCGCGACTTCGGCGTCCACCACTACTGGGCGGAGCTGCAGGAGAAGTACGCCACGTTCGGGTTCACCCACTGCAACGGGCTCGGGGTCGTCGCCGTCGGGCCGAACGTGCCGCCCAAGGTACGTGCCCTGGTCGACCTCACGGACGACG
>DAIEHO010000341.1 GCA_027353565.1 Propionibacteriaceae bacterium | reverse complement strand
GGCCATGCGTTCAGACGCCAGCCCGCGAGAGCGCCGAAGACGACTCCCAGGACGGCGAGTACGGGGGCACTGACAAGACGCGGGAACAGGGGATCGGTGAGGTGGGATCGGGTTAAGCGGGTGAGCGCCGCCGCCGCAATGCCGATCAAGGCACCCGTGATAGCGGCGGCGGCACTCATGACGACGTCATCGGCTAGTGCGCGAAACTCTGCATGATGCCGATGACGCCAGGTCCCATGACGACCATGAACAGCACCGGGAGGATGCAGAGCATGAGCGGGAAGATCACCTTGACGGGGATTTGCATGGCTTTGGCCTCAGCACGCTGACGCCGCTTCATCCGCATCTCTGCGGCCTGCGTGTTGAGCACGCTGGACAAGGCGAGACCGTACGCCTCGGCCTGGATGATGGACCGGATGAACTGCTTGAGATCCGGCACCTGCGTACGTTCCACGAGGTCCTCGTACGCCACGCGCCGGGTCTGGCCGACCTGGATGTCCTGCAACGTGCGGATGAGCTCCGAGGCGAGGACACCTGATCCGTTCTTCGCGACCCGGACCATGGCCGCGTCGAAGCCGAGGCCGGCCTCGACCGCGATGCTCATCTGGTCGAGGGTATCGGCGAGCTCCAGCGTGATCTTCTGCTTGCGCTCCGTGCCGAGGCTGTAGAGGCGGAGCTCCGGCAGGAAGTACACGATCACGGCGAACAGGACGCCGAGGACACCGATCAAGGGGGATGGGGCTTTGAGGAGGAACAGGGCGGCCAGCAGGGGGGCGGCGACGGTCAGCGCCATCTTGAGCGTGATGAGCCGCTCGATCGGCCAGTCGGTGGGTCGACCGGCCTGAGCGAGCAGGGACTCCAGCCGTGTCCGTGAGCCCTTGGGGACGAGCGTCTTGGTCAGCGTCGAGCTGTTGCTCTTCCCCTTGCTCACGGGCGCCGTCGGTCGACCGCCCGCGGGAACCGCGCTGGGTACGCCTCGGCGAAGGTTCTCCATGGCGCGGATCTTCTGAGGGCTCGGCCCCGCAAGGACGGCGAACAGGAAGTAGCCGGTCGTGGCGGCGAAGATCGCCATCGCGAACACCGTGATGAGCATTTGTCCGCCTCCCCTAGAACTTGATCTTCACGGTGGCACGGAGCCAGATGCCGCCCACGGTCAGCATGATGATGGCCGCGATGACGATGCCCCAGCCGATCGTCGTGGTGAACAGCTTGTTCAGGTACCCGGGGTTGGCCATCGTGAGGAAGCCTGTGACGCCGAACGGCAGAGCCATGAGGATCACTGCGGAGAGCTTGCCCTCGGACGCCAGGGAGGCCACCTGACGGTGCAGCTGGTTGCGGTCCCGGATCGTGTGGGCGACCCCGTCGAGCACGTCGGCGAGGTTGCCGCCCACCTCACGGTTGATGGCGATCGCCTGGGCGACCCAGTTGAAGTCCTCGCTGCTCATCCGGTTGGCAACCTCGATCAGCGACTCGTTCAGAGGACGTCCGATCCTGGTCTCGTTGAGGACACGGCTGAACTCGTCCTTGGTGGGGCTGTCGGCCTCGGAGCTCATCGCCTGGACCGACTGCAACAGCGAGTAGCCGGCCCTGAGGCTCGCGGCCATCATCTGCAGGGTCTGGTCGAGCTGGTCACCGAAGGCGCGCTTGCGACGGCCCACGAGGAACCCGAGGATGAACCAGCCGATGACCGGGATGACGGCTGCGACGATCAGCCCGATGGCAGGCCCGATGAACAGCATGACGGCTGCACCGGCTGCCAGTGCGGCAGCGACGGTGAGGAGGACGATGTCGGAGGCCTTGGTCCGGATACCGGCGAGCTCGAGCTGCCCGGCCAGTCCCCGCGCCCGCTTCGCGAGGATCTTCCCGATCTGGTCGGTGGCGAAGTCGGTGGCGGTGGCCAGTGTCGTCGCCCGCTGGCGCCGCTTCCGGCCCAGGAGCTGACGTCGCCTGTCCCGCGACACCCGCCGGAACCCCGGGCGGATGATGAGGAAGGAGACGATCGTGATCGCGACGAGCAGCAGGAACGAGCCGAGCGTCAGCATGGAGGCGCTTGCGAAGTAGCTCATCGCAGCCACTCCTGGTTCCCGCCGAAGACGCGCGGCGAGAGGACGATGCCCAGCTCCTCGAACTTCTCAGCGAACTTGGGCCGGACGCCGGTGGCGACCGGCTTGCCGAGGAACTTGCCGTTGGCGTCGAGGCCCGCCGAGTAGTCGAACAGGAAGATGTCCTGCAGGGTGACGGTCTGTCCCTCCATGCCGTGCACC
Organism: Propionibacteriaceae bacterium; assembly: GCA_027353565.1. Taxonomy (GTDB): domain Bacteria; phylum Actinomycetota; class Actinomycetes; order Propionibacteriales; family Propionibacteriaceae; genus Fen-668. The sequence goes on along the minus strand of DAIEHO010000341.1, from coordinate 1,393 downwards.
TCGGTAACCGCGACGACACGACGCGTGCCGTCCCGTAGCCGCTGGATCTGGACGATGAGGTCGACCGCGGAGGTGATCTGCTCGCGGATGGCCCGCAGAGGCAGGTCCATGCCCGCCATGAGGACCAGCGTCTCGAGTCGGGCGATGGCATCGCGTGGAGCGTTCGCGTGGACCGTCGACAGCGAGCCGTCATGGCCGGTGTTCATGGCTTGGAGCATGTCCAGGGCTTCCGCACCACGACACTCGCCGACCACGATCCGGTCCGGCCGCATACGTAGGGAGTTCTTCACGAGGTCACGGATCGTGACCTCGCCACGGCCCTCCACGTTCGCCGGTCTCGACTCCAGGCGGACCAGGTGGTCCTGCTGGAGCTGGAGCTCGACGGCATCCTCGATCGTGATGATCCGCTCGTTGCTCGGGATGAAGCTCGAGAGCACGTTGAGCAGGGTGGTCTTGCCGGTACCCGTGCCACCGGAGACCAGGATGTTCAGACGGGCCTGGACGCAGGCCCGGAGCAGGTCAGCCATGTCCGGCGTCATCGTGCCGAAGCCGATGAGGTCGTTGACACCGAGCGCGTCCTTCGAGAACTTACGGATCGTCAGCGTCGACCCGTTGACCGCCAGCGGCGGGATGATCGCGTTGACTCGGGAACCGTCCATGAGGCGCGCGTCGACCAGGGGAGAGGACTCGTCGATGCGACGGCCGACCTTGCTGACGATGCGGTCGATGACGCGGCGCAGGTGCGCCTCGTCGTCGAACTTCACGGGGCTCAGCGTGAGCTTGCCCTTCTGCTCGACGTAGATCGTGTCAGCACCGTTGACCATGATCTCGGTGATGGTGTTCTCGTTGAGCAGCGCCTCGAGCGGACCGAGGCCGAGCACGTCGTCCTCGACCTCACGGATGATGCGCCGGCGTTCCTCAGAGGTCAGCGGTGTCGCCGACTCCTCGATGATGATGTTGAGCTCTTCGCGGACGAGCCCGCTGATGAGCTCCTCGTCGAGGGTGCCCTCGTTGAGGCGTGAGCCGATCCGCTCGAAGAGCTGCGACGTCGCCTGCTCCTTGAGCTTGCCGACGGGGTCCAGTGCCGTGGGCGGCTGGGTGGCGGGCCGACCGCGCTGGCCGAGCCCGGAGGCGGGTGCCGCAGTGAGAGGAGCCGCCGGGAGCGGCGGGAAGGCGCCCACCTCTGCCGCCCGCGTCGCGAGGGACGCGGGAGCGGCATCGGGGGCGTTGTAGGTGGCCGGCGAGAAGGGATCGAGCGGCTCCCCACCCTCGGCGCGTCGGGCGCCGAGACGTTCTGACAGTTTCATACGGACTTCTCCACTCTCACGCCCCGACGGCCGGTGAAGCCGGTCAGGGTCTCCGACGTGCGGCCGGTGATGCGATCGACGAGGAG
>DAIEHO010000337.1 GCA_027353565.1 Propionibacteriaceae bacterium | reverse complement strand
AGCTGCGTCCGGTCAGCGGTGGTGTAGCTCGGCACCTGCGTCGCGCCCTTCGCGAGCCCGTCCGCGAGCTGCTTCGTGCCGTCGGCGAGCTGTGATGCTCCCGGGGCGACCTGGTCCACTCCGGAGACCAGCTGGTTCACCCCGGACACGTACTGCTGAGCGCCGCTCAGGAGCGCCGGTCCTCCGCTCGACAGCTGCGCCATGCCGCTCGAGAGCTGCTGCGCGCCCGCCGCCGACTGGTCGACGCCACCTGTGTACGCGTTGATGCCGTACTCGAGCGAGAGCTGACCGCTGCTGACCCCGGCCCGCATCTGGTCGAGGCCTGCCACGAGACCCGCTCCCGCAGGGATGAGCGCCGTGGCACCAGCCTTCTCCTGCGCGAGCAGGGACGTCGAAGGCGTGTTGTTCGCCGCCCCGACGAGGGGTGTCGTCGTGCTGACGATCGTCTGGACCTTCGCATTGTTGGTGCTCTGTGCAGCCGCACTGGAAGAGATCGCTGAGATCAGCTGGTCCAGGGTCTTTCCGTTGGACGTGGCCTCTATTGCGTCCGTCACCGCCGTCTTGCTGGCTCCAGTCGCCGCGGCGACCCCCTGCGCGTACGCGATGCACTCCGGTGAACCGGGGGTGCCAGGGCACGCGAGGGTGGCGGTGGCCGTGTCGATCCCCGTCTGAGCGCGACTGTCGAGGGTGCCCGCGAGGCCACCGGCGTCAGTCGCGGCGGACTGGATCGCGGTAGTGGTGGCGACCGCCGTGCCCGCGGTGGTGTTGACGCTGGTGCCGTACGCCGTCATGTCCTGCCCGGCCAGGGCCTGGTCTGTGAGCTGGCGGATGGCGGTGAGCAGGTCGGCCTGGCCCGGTACGCCGCTGAGGATGCCCGTGACGCCGTCCGTGTACTGGACGAGCCCGGCTCGGTACGTGCCGATGCCTGCATCGAGCTGCGGGACACCGGAACGAAGCTGAGCGGAGTTCGCCGACAGCTGCGCGAGTCCCGAGGCGAGCTGCGAGGCCCCGCTGGCCGACTGGCTGGCGCCCGACGTGTACTGGCCGATGCCCGACACGAGGCTCGAGCCGCCCGTCTTGATGAGGTCGCCGTTGGAGGTGATCCGGTACAGCCCGTCCGAGAGCTGCTTGCTTCCGTCGGACAGCTTCGTGGCGGCATCGGCGACGGTCTGGAACTGCTGCCCCGTCGTGTTGAAGCCGACGTAGACCTGGTCGAGATAGGTCGACGTGAGGGTCTGGTTCAGCGCGATGGCCGCGGCCTGTGCGACCGACTGGCCCACGGCCGTGTCGGCGATGCCGGCGACGGGTGAGGTGGCCACGTCGATGGTCGCCTGCTGCGCCGCGCTCGCCGTCCCGGCGTACGAGGTCGCGGCGGCCGAGAAGTTCTGGGGGATCGTGACGACCGCCGCGTACCGGCCGGCCTTCAAGCCGTCCGACGCACTGGTCGCGTCCGCGAGGATCCACGTGAAGTTCTGCCCCTGCTCGGCCGAGATGAGCTGAGCGGAGAGCTGACGGCCCATCGGTACGGTCTGGCCGTTGATCGTCACCGCCTTGTCGAGGTTGACGATCGCGGCCTGGACCTTGGAGAGCCTGGTGTCGGACTTCCAGGTCGCCGCCAACAGCCCGGCGGCGATGAGCACGGGGACCAGGAGCAGTCCCAGTGCCTTCGCCCACCAGCGACCACCCAGGGTGGAGCTGAGCCCGCTCATGCGATTCCTCCTCGGTTGCCGGCCAGCGCCGGCTCGTCAAGCTGCAGTGTCTGGTCGCCCGGGCGCACCAGGTCCTGGAGCGCCTCCAGCGAGGCGGCGCCTACGACCAGCGCCCTCGCGCCGAGCTGCGGGATCAGGGATCTGACCGCATCCCGGTCGACCGCGGTCAGTCGGTCGACGTCGTCGACGAGGATCAGCCCCGCCTTCGTACGTGTCAGCTCTCCGGCGAGGTTCACGGTCTCCGCGTCGGCGCACAGCGACTGACGCCGCACCTTCGAAGCGGCGTCGGGCAGGACGTACCCGAGGACCTTGACCGTGCCCTCTGCCGGGGCCATGCGGCCGCCGAGGGTGAGCAGGAAGGCGGCCCGCGTGGTCGGCGAGCCGGTGACGGCGAGGACCTGACCCGGGTCCAGCCGGATCGACAGCCCGCCCGGCGCGGAGCCTGTGGCGATCGCGAGGTCCTCGGCGACGACCACCCCCGTGTCGCCGGGAGCGGGCCAGTCGGCGAGCTTCAGCTGGCGGGCGAGCGACTCGCCCTCGATGTCGAGACTGGGGAGTACCCGGTCGAGCCACTTCGGGAGCCACCACGCCTTCTCGCCCAGCAGGTGCATGACCGCCGGTACGAGCGTCATGCGTACGACGAAGGCGTCGACCGCCACTCCGAACGCCAGCCCGAACGCGATGGCCTTGAGCGCGCCCTCGCCCCTGGGGACGAAGAACGCGAAGACCGCGAACATGATGATGGCGGCGGCAACGACGACCTTCGCGGAGTGGATGAACCCGTCGTGGACCGCGTGGCGCGCGTTGTCGCCGTGGACGTGTTCCTCTCTCATCCGCGAGACGAGGAAGACCTCGTAGTCCATGGCCAGTCCGAACAGGATGCCCATCGTGATGATCGGGAAGAACGAGATGATCGCCATCTTCTCCGGCAGGTTGACCGCTGCGGCGAACCAGCCCTTGTTGAAGACAAGGGTCGCGGCTCCGAAGGACGAGCCGACGCTCAGCAGATACCCCACCGCCGCCTTGATGGGTACGGCGATCGACCGGAACACCATCGTCAGCAGGATCAGGGAGAGACCCACGACGAAGATGCCGAACGGCAGGAGGGCGCCGGCGAGCCGAGTCGTGATGTCGAGGCCGATGGCCGTGAGGCCCGTGACCGCGACGTCAACCCCGTACTTGGCCTTCCAGTCCGGCGCCTTCGCCTGGATCCGCCGGACGACGTCCTCGGTCCGGGGGTCGTCGGGCGCGGTGGTGGGGACCACCTGGATCATCGCGGTGTCAGCGTTCTGGTTGGGGACGGCCATCGGCACGGAGGCGACGCCGTCGATGTGCTCGATGTCCGACTGGATCCCTGCGATGACACCGAGCGGGTCCGTCGACTGGACGACCGAGAACGTCACGATCAGGGGCCCGTTGGCCCCTGGACCGAACGCCTTCGCCACCGCGTCGTACGTCTGACGCGCCGGCGAGCTGGTCGGGAGCTGGCCGGCGTTGGGCAGCGACAGCCACAGGTCCTTGGCCGGGTAGCTCACGGCCCCCAGGGCGGCGACGACGATCAGGATCGTGACCACCGGCCACTTGGTGACCACCCGTACCCACCACCCGGATGCGCCGCCGCCCGTGCGGGGGGCGCGCTCCTTGGGCGGCTGGGTCCTCTTCTTGGGGCGTACCCGCTCGCCCAGGAATCCCAGCACGGCCGGCAGCAGCGTCAGCGCGACCATCACGCCGATGGCGACCGCGACGGCACCGAACGCCCCCATGACGGTGAGGAACGGGATGTTCGCGACGGCGAGCCCCACGAGCGCGATGATCACGGTGAGGCCTGCGAAGACGACCGCGGAGCCCGACGTCGCGACGGCCCGTGCTGTGGACTCCTCCGGCGTGATGTCGCTGGCTCCGAGCTGGTCACGGTGCCGGGAGATGATGAACAGCGCATAGTCGATGCCCACGGCCAGGCCGAGCATCAGCCCCAGCATGGGAGTCGTCGAGCTGATGGCCATGAACCGGGTGGCGCCGAACGTGATGGCCATGGCGAGGCCCACGCCGAGCAGTGCGTTGGCGAGCGGCACGATGCCCAGCAGCAGCGACCCCAGGACGACGACGAGGACGACGAGCGCGACGACGACGCCGATCGCCTCGACCACGGTGATCTTGGGCAGCGAGATGGCGAACACGTCACCGCCGACCAGCACCTGTGACCCGGCCGGCAGCGTCTTCTGCAACGCGGCCCCGTCAGCCTGCAGATGCGCCCGGTCGGCGTCCGTGAACGATGTCGAGGTGCCGACGACCTGGATGCTGATCTTCGCCGTACGGCCGTTGGCGGAGATCTGTCCCTTGACGTACTGGTTGTACGGGCTGACGACGCCCTGCACGTACGGCTTGGTCGCGATCTCGTTGAGGCCGGCCTCGATCGTCCTCTGGATATCGGCGTCGTTCATCGAGTGCCCCTCGGGAACCGTCACGACGAAGGTCGACGTCGACTGGGCTGCGGCCGGGAACGTCATCTGGAGCTGGTCGTACGCCACCTGGCTGGGAGCACCGGGGGTCGTGAAGTTGTCGTTCGTCGGCTGACGGATCGCCAGCGCGCCGCCGCCCACGAGCAGCAGCAGGGCGATCCAGCCGACCAGTACGCGGGCCCTGTGACGGAAGCACCACCGGCCGATGTCGTACAGGAACACAGACATGCGCACTCCCACCGCTTGGGATCTCAGACGTTTCGATACAGAAGTGTATCCGCAAGACAAGTGCCCTCCGACCACGCCTTCCGCGCGGGAGGGGCCGTCCGTGACGGACTTGGCCGGCATGACCCGTCGAGGTGTCCCGTGCCCGATAGATTGGAGGGGCCTCGAAGGAGTTCCCGTGAGCGACCACGCGACCATGACGCCGCGACGTGCGGCCACCCGGGCGCGCCTGCTCGACGCTGCGCGGGAGGTCATCGCCGAGCGTGGGGCCGGAGGCGCGACCGTCGAGGGCATCGCGGAGCGGGCCGGGTTCACCCGCGGCGCGTTCTACTCCAACTACGCCAGCCTCGACGACCTCATCGTCGACCTGATCCGCGACGTCGGCGAGGTGAGGCTGCGCGACGTGCGCGAGGCGGCCGGCCAGTTCGCGCTCAACCGGACGCCCGGCCTCACGATCGACACGGCGCTCGCCGGCGGCGTACGCGAGTTCGTCCATCTTCTTCAGCCCCCCATGAACGACGTGCTGCTGCAGGCCGAGCTCCGCTTGTACGCCCTCCGGCACGACGGCGTCCGCGCAGGCTACGTGGCAGTGGTGCGCGAGACGATGACGGGCGTCTACGAGATCCTCGAGCGGCTGTGCGCAAGCGTGAACGCGCGCCTGCGCACCGGCCCTGAGATCACGATGGAGATCCTGCTCGGGTTCTTCGACCAGGGCAGCGCGATGAGCTACCTCGATCTCGGCCGGATCGACCCGGACGCTCAGGTCGCGAGGCTGAGCCAGCTGGTCGACGTCATCATCGAGACCGACCAGCGCGGCTGAGGCCGACGGAACCCAGGTCCCGTGGGAAGCGCGCTCGATAGGGTGTGACCGTGCGCGTACTCATCACCGGCGGAGCCGGTTACATCGGCAGCACGATCGCGTCGGCCTGTCTCGATGCCGGTCATGACGTCGTCGTCGTGGACGACCTGTCACAGGGTCGACGGGAGTTCCTCGCGGGTCGCATCGCCTACGAAGGTGACATCTCCGACGCGGCGCTGATGGACCGGGTCTTCACCGAGCAGAGGATCGATGTCGTGGTCCACTGCGCCGCGGCGATCATCGTGCCGGAGTCGGTCGCGCAGCCGCTGTTCTACTACGAGAACAACGTGGGCAAGACCCTCGACCTGCTCGCCTCGATGGAGCGCCACGGTGTGCGTCGGATCGTGTTCTCATCCTCGGCGTCCCTGTACGGGGACCCGGTCGACGGGCAGCTCGCCGTGACCGAGGCGTCGCCC
>DAIEHO010000312.1 GCA_027353565.1 Propionibacteriaceae bacterium | reverse complement strand
TTCGTGCTGGCGGCACACGCCTCGGTCGCCATCCATGCCGTGGCGCAGCGAGAGGGTCACGAGGACTCCGTCCACGACCTCCACGAGGCGCTCATGTCCCGAGATGTGATCGGCCAGGCGAAAGGCATCCTCATGGAGCGTCTCAAGATCACGCCGGACGACGCCTTCGACGTCCTTCGCCGCGCCTCGCAGAGCCTGAACCTCAAGCTGCGAGAGGTCGCCGCGCACCTCGCCGAGACCGGCGACCTGCACGTCGAGCAGGACTGACCTCCTCCTGCCGGCTGCGTACGCCATCCGTTGTGACCCTTGGGGGCCACAGCCTTGTCATGCGCTCGATACGCCGGTACGGAGACGGCATGCACGGCGGGGCGGTTGACGAGGTCGTACGGTCGCCATATCGTTTCTCAATAAGGTTGATAAACGATATGGAGCCACCATGGCCGACCTCCTCGCGACCCATCCGATCGACAAGCCATCGCGAAAGGTGGTCACCCGCGCCGCCTACATCATCTGGTCCGTCGCCGTGGGATGGGTGCTCCTGGAGCTTGTCGGCGTCTTCAGCATGACGACCGGGCTCTTTCTGGGGAACGCCCTTCTCGGAGATACGACCAGGCATCAGCCGTTGACCGTGCTGCCGCAGGTGCTCCAGGCAGAACTCGCCCCGGGCGCCACCGGCGACGTCACCGATGCGGCGCCCTGGCTACGGCTTCTCTGTGCGGCCCCGTACGTCCTCAACGTCGTCATCGTCATCCTGGGCGCGGTGGTATTCCATCGCATCATCGACCATGTGGGTCGGGGTAGGCCGTTCTCCTCGACCGTACAGCTCGCCTGGACGAGGCTGTCCGGTCTGCTCGTCTGGGGCGGCCTCGCCCAGACAGCCCTCTCGACGCTCGCAGTGGGGATCATCGCCGGCGGCCTGCAGGACGGTACGAACGACCGGCGCCTCTTCGGTGCCGAGTACTCGGGCCTCGGCATCAACGGCCCGGATGTGCCCTGGATGCTGATCGTCCTGGGCATCATCGCCGGCGCTCTGGCAGTGGTCTTCCGAGAAGGAGCACGACTCGAGGAGGAGGTCGCCGGTGTCGTCTGAGCGTCCCGGCGACCTCACCCGCCACCGCATCGAATGCCACCTCGCCGAGGTCCTGGTCGCCCGTGGGATGACGCTTACCGAGCTGTCCGAACGCACGGGCATCACGGTTGCCAACCTGTCGATCCTCAAGACGGGCAAGGCGCGTGCCGTCCGGTTCACCACGCTCACGCAGATCTGCGATGTGCTCGGCACGACACCGGGTGAGCTCTTCAGCATCCGGTCGGACTGACGTGCCGACGAACCTGGCTCCCTCCGGAAGTCGCGGCCGCGGCCCGGCGGGAAGACGGCGGCAGAGCCTCAGTTCGGGCCGGTGCGACGCAGCGCGCTCCGGACCGAGAGTTTCGACGAGTACGAGATCGACCCGTAGCGGAAGAGTCTCACAGCCAACCGCAGCGCGAGGAGACCGAGCCCGAACAGCTCGACGATGACGATGCACGACTCGAGCAACGAGAGCGAGCCGAGCCCGTTCCGTAGCATCGCCGTGACTGGCGCGGTGTACGGGAAGTAGGTCATCACTTGGACGATCACAGCGTGGGGGTCACTCACGATCAGGCTCACGACGTAGAACGGGATGAAGATCATGATGACCATCGGGGCGAAGAACGCCCCGGCCTCCTTGACCGTGGGGACCACCGCGCCGATGGCGACCAGGGTGCCGGTGAACAGCAGGAACCCACCGGCCAGCAGCAGGAACCCGGTGATCATGCTTCGCGGGTCCAGGGTCAGGTGCGACAGGTCGAGGTTCGGAAGGTTGAGGCTCTGCCGGAAGAACACGTATCCGACGACGACGGGCACCGCGAAGGTGGCCATCTGGACGAGGCCGACCATGAACAGCGAGACCACCTTCCCGACGATCAGCGTCGTGGGGTTCATGGTCGTGAGGATCATCTCAGTGACCCGGTTCTCCTTCTCCTCCAGCGTGCTGTTCAGCATCTGGTTGCCCAGCATGATGATGCTCAAGTAGAAGATGACCAGGAACAGCAGCGGTGGGATGACGCCGTTCAGACCACTTGAGAGCGCACCGTTCCTGTACATCTCCTCCGTGATGGCCACGTTGCCCTGGGAGACCGCGCTGAGCATGGGCGACCCGATCTTCTGCTGGGCGCCCACGACGAGGATCTGCCGGGCCACGGCGCTGTACTTGCCGTTGCCGAACAGACCGGAGTCCACACCGTAGACGCGCACCGGCTCGGTCGCGGGGTCCGCAGGGAAGGCGAAGTAGGCCTGCAGGGTGCCCGCCTTGACGTCGGCGATCGCCTGGTCTCCGTTCGACGCCTTCGTCCCACCTAACTCAGCGGCGACAGGGTCCGTGACGAGACCGGAGGCGTCGGTGTACGTGAACGAGAACTGCGCGTCCTTCTGCGCCTGACTGGTCTGGCTGGTGCTCTGGTTGCTGAGCAGGACGACCGCGAACAGCAGGGCGACCGCGAACGGGACGGCCAGGGACGCGACCCAGAAGCGGCGCTTCGTCACGACCCGTAGGAACTCGAAGGCGATGACGGTACGGAGGTTGTGCCGGAACATGGTTCAGGCCTCCTGGAGCTGGTGC
>DAIEHO010000252.1 GCA_027353565.1 Propionibacteriaceae bacterium | reverse complement strand
GTCAGCACGCGGTCGGGATTCATGCCGTGAACCATAAGCGACGACCCCGCCCCTCACGGAACGCCCGTCTCGCATGGCGGGCGCGCCACGGTCCTGCCGGCCGGCGCCGGTGGACCTCAGAAGGAAACGAGACTGCTATGTGACATAGCGATGTCGTATAGTGAAACCAAAGCACATCCCCTACGCACCGAAGGGTCACGATGGACGACGAGGACCTCGACCGGCTGCTCGGACAGCTGCGCGGGCTGCAGCGGCGTCAGCGACGGGAGCGTCCGCCCGTCGACGGGCTGTCGCGCTCTGCCGTACGCGTGCTGGGTGCGGTGGCCAGGGGCGATGGTGGTGCCCAGCCGACCCAGATCTGTACGGAGCTGGTGATGACGTCGTCGAACGTGGCGGCGGCGTTGCGGGAGCTGACGCGTGAGGGTCTCGTCTCCAGGCTCGCGGACGAGGCGGACACACGACGGGTCAACATCATGCTGTCCCCCGCCGGTGAGCGCCTCGTCGCCGACCACCGCGCCACCCGCGACATGTGGCTCGTGGACGCCCTGCGGGACCTTCTCACCCGCGAGGAAGAGGACGTCCTCATCGCGGCCGGGGCCATCCTTGAACGTCTGGCCGGCTACCACGCGAACCCGGGTCAGGGCCCCCGGAAGCAGGACGGCGACGCCCTGTGAGCCGACCCAGTGATGGTCCCGGTGTCCCGACGGAGGCCGGAGGCTCCCTCACCCGGCGCATCTCGGCGGCGAGCGCGTCGCTGAGGGTCCGCAACTACCGGCTGTACTTCATCGGCCAGTCGATCTCGGTCGCCGGCTCGTTCATGCAGACGCTCGCCATCTCGTTCCTCGCACTGCGCCTGACGGGCAGCGGTACCGCGCTGGGCGTCGCCGTCGGGATCCGCCTTCTCCCGTTCCTGGTGCTCGGACCGTTCGGCGGCCTGATCGCCGACCGGTACGACAAGCGGCGCCTGCTGTACATCACCCAGACGGCCTCGGCGCTGGGGGCGCTGGCGTTCGCCGCCCTGGACTGGTCGGGTGCGATGACCTACCCGCTCCTCCTGGCGCTCTCCCTGTTCCTCGGCTGCCTCACGGTCTTCGACAACCCCGCCCGCCAGAGCCTCATCTCCGAGCTCGTCACCCGCGAGACGCTCGCGAACGCGGTCATCCTGAACTCGGTCTCGATCAACGTCGCACGCATCCTCGGCTCCGTGATCGGTGGCGCCCTCGTCGCCCTCGTCGGGATCCCCTGGTGCTTCGCGCTCAACGCCCTGTCGTTCGGCGCGGTGCTCATCAGCCTCGCGCTGATGCGCACGTCCGAGCTGACGCTCGCTGCGCGGGCGCCGCGAGGTTCCGGACAGGTCCGGGAAGGGTTCCTCTATGCCGTACGCACGCCCGAGCTGGCGATCCCGCTTCTCATGCTGACGGTGACCGGGATCCTCGCGTACGAGTTCCCCATCTCTCTGCCGCTGCTCGCCGTCGGAGCGTTCCACGGCAACGCGGCCACGTACGGGGTGATGGCCGCGGTGATGGCCGTCGGCGCCGTCGTGGGCGGCCTGATCGCCGCGAGCCGTTCCACGCCCAGGAACGCCTCGACCCTCGCGATCACAGCCATCGCCTGGGGCGCCGCCATCACGATCGCGGGCGTCGCGCCCAACCTGCCCGTCGCACTCGTCGCCCTGGCATTCGTGGGCTACGGGTCGATCACGTTCAACTCCACGGCGAAGACGACGCTCCAGCTCGCCGCTCGCCCCGAGATGCGCGGGCGCGTCATGGCGCTCTGGGCGCTCGCCTGGGGCGGGAGCACCGTCATCGGGGGCCCGCTCGGCGGCTGGGCCGCCTCACAGTTCGGCGGCCGCTGGGGACTCCTCGTCGGCGGCATCCCGACGGTGGTGCTCGGTGCGGTTCTGCTCG
>DAIEHO010000245.1 GCA_027353565.1 Propionibacteriaceae bacterium | reverse complement strand
GGGCTCGATGACGACCTCCTGCACCTGCACGTCGCGCCCGAACGGCACACGGGTGTCCGACGTGGGAGCGCTCCAGGGGCTGCCGAGCTCCGGGTACGAGAGCATGCCGCCGTGGACGCGGCCGTCGGCCGTGTGCTGGACCGGCGCCATGCTGGAGGTGTTCACCGGGCATGGGTTCGTCGTCGAGTTGCCGGCCGGAGTGGCGCCTGCTGAGGCGAGGTTGCCCTGTGAGGCGAACTGGAAGATCACAACCCCGAGCAGAGCCACGACGAGCACACCGACGACGATGCCGATCCACGGACCGACCCGACGCTTCTTCGGCTGCTGCTGCGCATAGCCCGTGCCCGGCTGGTAGCCCGCCTGGCCGAAACGGGGAGGCGAGGACGAGGGCTGGTCGCTCGAGAACGGAGGGGGAGCCGACGCGCTGGGCGAGAGCTGGGAGGACCACGAGGAGCCGTTCCAGTACCGGAACGCACCACGCTGGCCACCGGGATCGGGATACCAACCTGCTGGGCTGCTCACGGGGCCAGAATAGGCGGCGATGCTTTGACTACAGTCTTCGTGTTCAGCGACGACCAGGCCAGGAGGACAGATGCCCGACTCCGAGGACGAGCAGTGGAGCAGGATCTCCGCGGAGTCCGAGCTGCGCCCGGAGCACGACATCGTCGCGGACGTCCCTGAGCCGCAGATCACTCCTCTGCCCGACGAGCCGCTGTTCGATCCCATCGAGCTGAGCGAGGTGCCGCTTCCGGCCGTCGAGCCTGCCGCCGACACCGACTCGGAGCCGGACCCCGCGCCGCCGATCCAGATCGTGCCGTTCCGTGCCGGCCCCGTGGCCGAGGCAGGTCCGGACGTGATCCTGGCCGCGCCGTTCGAGGTACGGGACGAGCGTGTCCCTGTGGCTGTAGAGGAGCCGGTGGAGGTGATCACCGACGTACCGGTGCCGCACCCGGATCCCGTCGAGGTCGTCGCAGACCTGCCCGACGAGGACGCTCAGCCGCAGAAGACTCCCTGGTGGCGCCTCATGCTGGGCGGAGGGGAGCCCCGCGCCGAACGCCCCGTACCGGTGGCCGCACCAGCGCAACCGCGTCCCGTACCGTCGGGCGGCGCGGAAGAGCTCGGCGACTGAGGTCTGAGCACCCGGCAACCGGTGTGGAACGACCCCAGCCTGCTGGACGCGGTGAGGGCGGGCAGACAGCTCGCCGGTGCGATGGGCGCGACGTGTTCGACGCATCCCTGAGACGGTCTGGACCGATGTCCTCAGAGCCGGCCTATCCGAACTTCCCGGAGACGTAGTCCTCGGTGGCCTGCACGCTGGGACGCGAGAAGATCGTGTCCGTGTCGTCGTACTCGATGAGCTTGCCCGGCTTGCCCGCTCCGGCGATGTTGAAGAACGCGGTCTTGTCGCTCACACGGGACGCCTGCTGCATGTTGTGGGTGACGATCACGATCGTGTACTCCTGCTTGAGCTCCTCGATGAGGTCCTCGATCGCCAGCGTCGAGATCGGGTCGAGCGCGGAGCACGGTTCGTCCATCAGCACGACCTCGGGCGAGACGGCGATCGCCCGAGCGATGCAGAGCCGCTGCTGCTGACCGCCGGAGAGGCTGGCGCCGGGCTTGTGGAGCCGATCCTGCACCTCGCTCCAGAGGTTGGCGCCCTTGAGCGAGGACTCGACGAGGTCGTCGCTGTCAGCCTTGCTGATCTTGCGGTTGTTGAGCTTCACGCCGGCGAGCACGTTCTCCCGGATCGACATCGTGGGGAACGGGTTTGGCCGCTGGAAGACCATGCCGACCTGACGACGCACGAGCACTGGGTCGACCCCCGGTGCGTAGAGGTCGTTGCCGCCGATCAGCACCTCGCCCTCGACATGTGCGCCGGGAACCACCTCGTGCATCCGGTTCAGCGTTCGCAGCAGCGTTGACTTCCCGCATCCCGACGGCCCGATGAAGGCGGTGACCGAGCGCGGTTCGATCTGCAGGCTCACGTCTTCGAGAGCGAGGAAGTCGCCGTAGTACACGTTCAGGTCGTGGACTTCGATGCGCTTGGACACGTGGAGGCCTTTCGGGAGTTGCGGGCGTACTACCGGGACTTCGGAGCGAAGATCCGGGCCACCACGCGGGCGATGATGGTGAAGAGGATCACGATGATGACGAGCAGCAGGGCGGATCCCCATGCCTCCTGGTTGGATGCGGCGATGTCCTTGCCGGGGAACTTGTATCCCGTGTACGCGAGGACCGCGAGGGTCTGCTGCGGACCGTTGAGCGGATCGGCGTTGAAGTTGTCGGTGAAGCTCGCGGCGATGAAGACGGGCGCTGTCTCGCCGACCACCCGCGCCACGGCGAGCACGATCCCGGTCACGATCCCGGGGATCGCGGTACGAAGGACGACCTTGATGATCGTCAGAGACTTGGTGACGCCCAAGGCATAAGCCGCTTCACGCAGGTCGGTCGGTACGAGTCGCAGCATCTCCTCGGAGGACCGGACGACGATCGGGATCATCAGCACCGACAAGGCGATGGACGCCGACAGGCCGCTGAAGGCCTTCGGCCCCACGATCAGGGTGAACAGCGAGAAGGCGAAAAGGCCGGCGACGATCGACGGGATGCCGGTCATGACGTCGACCAGGAACGTCACGACGCGCCGGAGGTGCGACGTCGTGAGCGCGTACTCGACCAGGTAGATGGCGGCCAGCAGCCCGATCGGGACCGAGATGAGGGTGGCGATGCCGGTGATCTCGAACGTGCCCACGATGGCCTGGAGGGCGCCGGCGGTCCTGGTCACCTCCAGTGTCGCCGGGTTGAACGTCGCTTGGCCGACCTTGCTGATGAAGTTCCAGCTCAGCTGTCCGATCCCCTTGACCAGGACGGTCCACAGCGTCGAGACGAGCGGGATGATCGCGAGCAGGAAGGCGATCGTGACGAGGGCTCTCGCGACGCGGTCCTTCGCCTTTCGGCCGTTCTCCACCAACCGGGACGAGACGCCGATGGCTATCACGTACAACGCCGCCGTGGCCACAGCCCAGACCGCCGGGTTGAAGCCGACGAGGAGCAGTGCAGCCCCGGAGACGGCGGCGGCGGCGAGCAGGAGCCAGACCTCGATGAGACGGGGCAGGTGGGCGTCCGTGAAGGTACTCGTCACGGGCATCCGTGAAGGACGGTCTCCAATGGTGGTCGTCATGCGCTCAGTGCCGCCTTCTTTGCGGGCCGCGTCCTGCGACCGGCTGCCCCCGGGCCGGTCGCTCCGACGATGTAGCGGGCGAGCATGTTGACCCCGAACGAGACGACGAACAGGAGCAGTCCCGTGCCGATCAGCGCGTCGCGCTGCAGCGAGGTGGCGATCGGGAAGTCGAGGGCGATGTTCGCGGCGATGGTCTGGGAGTTGCCGCCCTCGGTGAGGATCCGCGACGAGAAGATGATCGACGGAGAGATGATCAACGCGATCGCCATCGTCTCTCCGAGTGCCCGTCCGAGCC
>DAIEHO010000238.1 GCA_027353565.1 Propionibacteriaceae bacterium | reverse complement strand
CGAGATCGGCGGCGACGCCGAGGAGCGTGCGGCGGAGTTCATCGCCGGCAACGTCACCAAGCCTGTCGTCGGCTATGTCGCGGGGTTCACGGCTCCTGAGGGCCGCACCATGGGCCACGCGGGCGCCATCGTGTCCGGCTCCGCAGGCACGGCGGAAGCGAAGAAGAACGCGCTCGAGGCCGTGGGCGTCCGTGTCGGGAAGACCCCGAGCGGTGCGGCAGCGCTGATGGCCGACATCATGAGGTCGATGCCTCGCGACTGAGCCGGACGTCGTGATGGCTGGACCGCCCGGCGACGGGGCTAGCCGCCCTGCGTCGCGCGCTGACCCGCGCGGCTGACGATCGCCGACCAGTCCGCGTCGGTGAAGTCGAACGTCGAGGACGGGGTCGCGAGCAGGTACACGACACGCGTGCCGACGCTCGCCACCCCGACCCGGAAGATGAATGTGGTCGCCGGGTTGGTGGACTGCGTCACGGTTCGCCAGAACCCGGTGATGGCCTGCCCGGACGCACCGGTCGCCGTGATGTCGCCGGTGTTGCCCAGCTTCGCCGTGGCTGTGCGGGCGGGGCAGGCGGTGATCGACGTCTGGAGCTGTGCGGCGAACGTCGACGCCGCGTCGGCGGTGTTGAAGTCGAGGATGATTTCGTCGAGACCGAAGTCCTTGGGGACCTTGGTGTCCTCCGTGAGCAGGTACGTGCGCTGGCGCTTCTGGTTCGGCCCGGTCACGTTCGCGAACGTGACGTTCTCGCAGGCGCTGCCTTGGCTGGTCACGCTCGACCTTGGGGCGGTCGCGTTCCAGCGGCCCATCCCCGGCGTGATGCGCGGGAGGTCCGAGACCGTCAGCCAGCCCGGTACGGAGCTGTTGGGCGGGATCCCCGTGATCGCCGCAGGGGTGGCGCTGCACCCCCCGCCCGCGAGGGTGCAGACCGCCTTCACCGTGGTAGCGGCGACGGAGAGCACGGTCTCGTACGTGATGGCGGTGCCCGCCTGAGCGACGTCGAACGTGATGATCATCGAGCCGGTGCGGACGAGGATGACCGTGTGGTACTGGGGAGTCGTGTCCTGGATCACGGCCGTGACACCGACGGCTGCGTCGCCCAGCGAGGTGATCGCGGCACCGCTGCTGAGGTAGACCGGGACGTTGCTGCACTGGCCCAGCTGGGTGAGCCGCTGCGCGTACACCTGGCCGGCGTCTGCGGCTGTCGCGTAGGTCGTGATGCGGTGCAGCATGGTCGCGCCCGTCGCGCTGAGCTTGCGCTGCGCCTGGGCGGTCGGCGTCGGCAGGTCGGGCGATGCGACGTAGCAGAGGGGCGCGGCCGAGTCCTGGGTCACGGTCGACTCGGTCTTCTGCTCGGTCCATCCGCCTGGTCCGACACCCGTGAGATCGGCCGGCGACACGAGATGGTCGACGAGGGTCGCGACCGACTGGCTGCTCGCTGCGGCGCTCGGGCGCTCCCGGTTCGCCCAGACGAGGAAGCCGGCGACCAGAGCGACCACCAGGATCAGGGCCGCAGCCCCGATCTGGAAGGGGCGGCGTCGCCACAGGTTCCTGACGCCGGGGAGCTTGGGCCGTACCCGAGGTGTCTCGGTCGTGGACGTACCTGCTTCTGGCGCTGCACCTGGGGCCTCCGCGGGGACGCCGGCGGGCGGCCCGCCGGTCGAGGCGGCCCGCTCGGAGCCCGTGCCGACCGGGACGGGCCACGCCGAGGTGGCGGGGGCCCGTACGACGCCGGTCGCGGGGAGCTCTACGGGAGGGAGGGACGACTCGTCCGCCACGACAGGTGCGGGGGTGACCGGCGTGACGGCGCTGCTCGGGTGGGCCTCGGGCTGGGGCGGTGCCTGTGCCGCTCGGGACGACGGACGTCTGGACAGCCAGAGCGTGTCCTCGTCCTCGTCCTCGGACCCGTCAGCCGGCCGCGTGTACGCACGGTGAGCGACGGGGGCGTCGCCTTCCTGGACGGCGATGGGCGTGGGGGCCTGGCCGACGGCCGGTGGCGGTACTGCGGAGGCCGGCAGCGGGGCATCGGCCCAGTCGTCGGTGGGTAGGGATCCCGGTGCGACCGCACGTCCCGCCCGCTCGCGGGCAGCCAGCGCCTCGCGGCGCTCGGCGGGCGACAGGGGCTGCGGGGTCGTCGGCAGCGCAGGGGCCTCGCGCCGGCGCTTCTCGCCGAGGGTCGGGCTCTGGGCCGCCCGCGAGGCGCCGTGCGCCGGCTCGACAGGGATCGCGTGCCAGGCTCCAGGGTCCTGAGCGGACGCGTCGTCAGCCGCCGGTGACGCGACGGCGGGCTGCTCGATGGTGGGCTGCGGGTCCGTGGTGGAGCTCTCGTCGGCCCAGCCATGACGGGCGCGACCCGCCGGGGCCGACCCCGAGGTGTGCGGGGCGGCGAGCGTCGGTGCGGGCCAGGCCGGGGCGTCCGGCTGCCGGGCATCGGACGTGCGATCGGGCCACGCCCGAGGGACGTCCTCTTCGAGGGAGAAGCGTCCGCGGGCTGCCGCGGGCGTCTGAGGTGCCAGCGGAGTCGAGTCGGCAGGGGCGTCCAGATCGGCGGCGAAACGACCGCCACGAGCGGGGGCTGCCTGGTCGGCGTCGTCGTCGGGACTGTCCCCGGAGGATCCCTCGTCCCAGTCCCAGTCGGGCGTCATGAACCGCTTCGGACGCGAACCGGTGGCGTTGTCGGCGGCTCCAGTCAGGTCGCCGGAGGGCTGGGCGCCATCGTCGTCGGGCTCGGCAGCGCGCCTGGCGCGTCCACCGTTCTCGTCGGCCATGACACCTCCCCCGTCGGCGTTCGCCCTCGTCGTCCTGGTCCTCTGACCCCGCAACTTTACCGGGCGCCAGCGTGTCCATCTGCCAGGAGGCGCGACTCGCCGCGAGGATGATGCGATGGCCAGGTCCCGTCAGACATCCTCGCGCGGCAGGAAGCGCGGGCCCGAGGTGCGCGGTCTGCGCGACTCGAGCGGCGTCGCGCAGGTGCGGGCTCCCACGCTCCCGTGGCCGCTGGCCGTCGTGCTCGCCGCTGTCGGAGCGGCCGCCGCCGGGTGGATCGTCGTCGCTGCTCCCGTTGTCGTCGCCTCGCTGACGGGGCCACCTCGGGCCCTCGCGAGCGGGTTGAAGCTGGCCACCGAGGTCTTCCTGCTCGGCCATGGGGCCGGAGCCGTGATCGGTACGACGACGATCACGCTCATGCCGCTCGGGCTCACAGCCCTGCTCATTCTCATCCAGTCGGGGCTTGCCGGCATGGCCGCCCGCCAGGCTGTCCTCGCCCACGAGTCGGACGACCTGCCCCTCGAGGTCCGTCAGCGGCTGCTCCCTCAGCTCGTGCTCACGTTCAGCGGGACGTACGTGCTGACGGTCGGCAGTGTGGCCTTCCTGCTCTCGACCCCGACCCAGGTGGCCAAGGCGCTCCTCGGAGCGGCCATCCTCGCGGGCCTGTCCAGCCTCGTGAGCATGTCGAGGGTCGTCGGCTGGGACGCCATGCGGACATGGCCGCAATGGGCCAAGCGGGTTCAGTTGGCGGCTGCCGCGGGAGTGTCGACCGTCGTCCTGGGCGGCACCGTGGCCCTCGTGACGGCCCTCTACCTCGGCCGTGCACGAATGGCGGAGATCTCGACGTCGCTCGGAGCGGACCCGGTCGGTGGCCTCGTGCTCATCATCGGTGAGCTGGCGTACCTGCCCAACCTCGTGCTGTGGGCCGTGTCGTGGGTTCTCGGCGCAGGCATCAGCCTCGGTGACGGCTCCGTGGTCTCGCCCACGTTGACCCAGCTCGGACTGCTTCCGGCCGTCCCGGTGTTCGGTGCCGTGCCGGCACAGTCCAGCGGTCGCTGGGTGCTTGTCGCATGGCTGCTGGTCGGTGTCGGGGCCGGCGTGGTGGCCGCATGGACGGCTGTCGCGCCTAGGCGCCGCGCCCGGTTCGACGAGACCTCGCTCGTGGGCGGACTCGTCGGCGTCCTGGCGGGACTCATCGTGACGCTGGTGGCGGTCGTGTCGCGGGGGAACCTCGGCGTCGGACGCCTCGTCAACCTGGGGCCGCGCCCCTTCGAGCTGTTCGTGATGTCGTGCTCGCTGCTGGGCATCTCCGGCATGGCGGGCGGGCTGGTCATCGGGCTGGTCTCGCGGCGGCGTGGACCGGACTGGAGCGCCGCCGAAACGGGTCCCGACACCGATGACGACGACACCCATGTGGTCGCGGGCGCGGGATCGGATGAGGAGACGGCGCCGGTAGGGTAGGGGCCGTGCCGAAGCCTCGACCCCTCCGCGTGGTCGTCCTGCTGTCCGGCTCGGGAACCCTCCTCCAGTCCGTTCTGGACGCAGTCTCCGCCGGCGACGTCGATGCCGAGGTGGTGGCAGCGGGCTCGGACAGGTCGGGCGCGTACGGGCTCGAGCGAGCGCGCGCCGCCCATGTGCCGACGTTCGTCCACCCCCTCCGCAAGGGCGATGACCGCGCGGCGTGGGATGCGAGACTGGCCGACCTCGTCGCCTCGTACAGCCCAGACCTCGTCGTCTCCGCCGGCTTCATGAAGCTCGTCGGCGCGGCGTTCCTCGCCCGCTTCGGGGACCGCTTCATCAACACCCACCCGGCACTGCTCCCCGCGTTCCCGGGGGCGCACGCCGTGCGTGACACGCTCGCGTACGGGGTGAAGGTCACCGGTTGTACGGTCTTCGTGGTGGACGCCGGCATCGACACGGGGC
>DAIEHO010000213.1 GCA_027353565.1 Propionibacteriaceae bacterium | reverse complement strand
GGCGGGTGTGGTGGCGGTACGTCAGAACCTCTCGCTGCTGATCGACCACGGCGTGGAGGTGCCCTCGGTGCACAGCACGGTCGTCTCCGACTGGGGCCGGACGGTCTCCAACGCCCCGTACGTGTGGCGCTCCGGGATCGGGGTGCGTGCGGACGGCACGGTCGTTCAGGCCAGTGGCCCCTCGCTGACGGCGGCGACGTTGGCGCACGCGCTGCTGTCTGCGGGAGCGCAGACGGCGATGGAGCTGGACATCAACAAGGACTGGACCAGCTTCATCACCTATGACCAGCCCGGTGCTGTTCCGCACCGTCTGACCGCCGACCAGGTCCCCTCGGCGACTCGGTACCTCTCGCCGTCGGCCCGCGACTTCGTCGCCGTCCTACCGCGAGGTGTCCGAGGCTGAGCTTGCGGGGCCGGGGCCGGTGACCCGGTCAGGCATGTCCGTCAGTCCTGCGGACCGAGGTTCATCCGCTCGGCGATTCCACGGTCCATCGCACTGTCGGTGAGGTCGCCGTGGGAGGCGGGGTTCACGTCGTGAGCCCGCTGCTGCGCACGCTCGTCCATTCCGAGGTCGTCCGTGTTGGGGCCGAGGTTGACCGTCTCGGCGACCTCGCGCTGGCGCTCGTCCTCGCTGGCGCTGAGGGGGTTCACAGGTCCGGGACTCATCGCCTCAGCCCGCCCGCGCGTGGTTTCGCTGCGGTATCCGGTGTTCTCTGGCTCGTTCGTCATGGTGTGTCCTTTGTCCGTCGCTTGCGTCGAGGCTGACTGCTCCGGCGTCGGTTAGGGAACCACTCGGGAGCCTACCCGCAGCCCAAAGACCAGTCGTGGGCGGAACGCTCGGCCGTCTGCAGGGGCTGCACCAATCCGGCGGCCCCACGGCGCCGAACCAGGTGTATGACCAGGGCGCGCGGGGGTTCGACATCCACAGATCGACCGGCCCAGCCGGGTGCGGTGCTTCGCGCCGTGACCGGAGTGGTGGTCGCGGGTGCGGCCCTCGGGGTGGGCCACTGTGTGGCATCCCTGGTCAGCCCGGTCGCGTCCCCGCTGCTGGCGGTCGGCTCGGCGATGATCGACGCTGCACCGACCCCCGTGAAGGAGTTCGCCGTCCGCACGTTCGGCACCGCGGACAAGCCCATTCTCGTGAGCGGCATCGGCGTCGTGCTCCTCATCTTCGGCGCCCTCGTCGGGACGATCGCCTGGCGCCGCCCGCGCACGGCGGCAGCGGCCATCGGACTGCTCGGGGTTGCCGGCGCAGGAGCAGCCCTCACGCGCGGGCCGTGGACGTACGCGATCCCGTCCATGGTCGCCGGCGTCGTCGGCGTGGCTGCCCTGCGCGTGCTCCGCACCCGCACTGCTCCCCCCGCCGCGCAGAGCACGGCTCTGGACGCCGCGACGCGCCGCTCCCGGCGCGGCTTCCTCGTCACCCTGGGCGGTACGGCTGTCGTCGCCGCCGTCGCCGGGCTCGGCGGAGCTGTTGTGGGCCGTGCCCGGGACGCGGCGTCGGCAGCGCGACGTACCCTGCGGCTCCCGGCGCCGGTCTCCGCGGCCGCGCCTCTTCCCGCAGGGGTTCAGGTGCCCGGAGTGAGTCCGTTCATCACTCCGGCCGCCGACTTCTACAGGGTCGACATCAGCCTGGTCACGCCGCACGTCGACGCCGCGTCGTGGACGTTGACCCTGGACGGGATGGTCGACCACCCGCTCACCCTGACCTACGACGAACTGCTCGCCATGCCACTGGTCGAGCGCGACATCACCCTGACGTGCGTGTCGAACGAGGTCGGCGGCCCGTACGTCAGCACGGGACGCTGGCTCGGCGTGCCGTTCCGCGACCTGATCGCCCGCGTCGGAGTCCGGTCGGGCGTCGACCAGGTGTACTCCTACTCGCTCGACTCCAACTACACCTGCTCGACACCGTTCCAGGCGCTCAACGACGGTCGGGACGCCATGGTCGTCGTCGGTCTGAACGGTGAGCCCTTGGCCGACGAGCGCGGGTATCCCGCCCGCATGCTGGTACCCGGCCTGTTCGGGTTCGTGTCGGCCACGAAGTGGCTCAGCCGGCTCGAGTTCACGACGTACACAGCCCGTACCGCCTACTGGACGTCCCGCGGCTGGGCAACCAACGCCCCGGTGCTCACGCAGAGCCGCATCGACGTGCCCAAGTCCTTGGCCACGCTGCCCGCGACCAGACCCGTCATCGCCGGTGTCGCCTGGGCACAGCACCGGGGGATCGCGAAGGTCGAGATCCGTATCGACGGCCAGAACTGGACGGAAGCCACGCTCGCGGCCGACGGCGGCATCGACCTGTGGCGGCAGTGGTCGTACGTCTACAGCGGACCGCCGGGACTCCACAGCGCAGAGGTGCGGGCCACCGACCTCGACGGCAACACCCAGCCAGAGGAGCGCACCAAGGTCTTCCCCCGTGGGGCGCGGGGCTGGCACCAGATCCAGTTCACCTCCGAGTAGGAGCCGACCAATCCGCGCGGACGACCGCACCGAATACACAGCAAGAGGCAGATCTCCTCAAGGTCTGTCCACCGATGGAAGGAACGCCCGATGTTCTCCACACACACCGTCAAGCTCGCCGCTGTCGTCGCCCTCTCGCTGCCCCTGGCGCTGACCGCGTGCAGCGGATCGATGACCCCGGCATCGCCGGCGACGTCGTCCGCACCGTCGATGAGCGCGCCGATGACCACGCCGTCGATGAGCACAACGATGGCCCAGCCCTTCGGCGCAGGCTGCGCCGCCGTGCCGACGAGCGGGAAGGGCTCCTTCGACGGCATGTCGCAGGACCCTGTGGCGACGGCAGCCAGCAACAACCCGCTGCTGAGCACCCTGGTCGCGGCCGTCCAGAAGGCAGGGCTCGTCGACACCCTGAACAACGCCAAGGGCATCACCGTCTTCGCGCCCACGAACGACGCCTTCGCCAAGATCGACAAGGCGACCTTGGACAAGGTCCTGGCGGACAAGGCGACTCTGACAGCCATCCTGACCGAGCACGTCGTCGGTCAGCCCCTGACCCCCGACAAGCTGGTCGGCACCTTCGACAGCCTCAACCCGAAGCAGGGCATCACGGTGACCGGCTCCGGCGAGGACTTCACGGTGAACAAGACCGCCAAGGTCGTGTGCGGCAACGTCCAGACGGCCAACGCCACGGTCTACATCATCGACACGGTCCTGCTCCCGGCCTCCTGACCGGTTTGGCCGCGGGTACGAGGTCGTGATGGCGACAACGACGAGCCAGTGACGGGAGAGGTAGGGATGCGGTTCTCAGCAGTGCCGCCCGGTCCGGGAGAGGACGACGCCCTGACCGAGCCGGAACCCCCTGTCCACTCGGCGGGGCGTGAGGCACACGGCGCGCATCTCGCCGAGCTGGTGGCCCGCTCGTCGCGAGGCCACGAGGACGCGTTCGCCGAGCTCTACGACCTCACCGCGGCGCGGGTCTACGGGCTCGTGCTGCGGATCCTCCTCTCCGCCGACCATGCCGCAGAGGTCACGCAGGAGGTGTTCGTGGAGGTGTGGCGCCAGTCCGCCCGCTACGCTCCCGAGAAGGGCAGCGTGCTCGCCTGGATGTTGACGATCGCCCACCGCCGGGCGGTCGACAGGGTGCGTTCGGTCAGCAGCGAGGTGGCTCGCGACGAGCGCTACGCGGTTGCGGCGGTGGTCCGCGAGACCGACCATGTCTGGGAGGGCGTCGAGAAGAAGATGGACGTCGAACGCGTACGCAAGGGGATGGCCTCGCTGACCGCGATCCAGCGGGAGGCCCTCGTACTGGCTTACTTCGGCGGGTACACGCAGACTCAGGTCGCCTCCCTGCTGAAGCTCCCCCTGGGGACTGTGAAGACACGAATGCGCGATGGCCTGATCGGCCTTC
>DAIEHO010000210.1 GCA_027353565.1 Propionibacteriaceae bacterium | reverse complement strand
CCTCGACGACTGGACGAAGATCCGACGCGCACGCTCGCTGGGTCTCAACGGCAAGGCGAAGCTCATCCTTCAGGGGGTGATCGGGCTCATCTTCGCCGTCCTCAGCCTGAGGTTCCCCGACCGGCGTGGGGTGACCCCCGCGTCCAGCGCCGTGTCGTTCCTTCGCGACATCCCGGGACTCGCGCTGCCGGCCGTCATCGCGGTGGTGTGGATGATGTTCATCATCGCGTCCTTCAGCAACGGGTCGAACCTCACTGACGGTCTGGACGGCCTGCTGTCGGGGGTGGCGACGATGGTCTTCGCCGCGTACGTGATCCTCAACGTCTGGCAGTCGGGGCAGTGGTGCGGTCGGGCGTCGACGATCGGCCCTCGCTGCTACGAGGTGCGCAACCCGTCAGACCTTGCGCTGTTCGCGATCGCCGTGGCCGGTGCGCTGTTCGGCTTCCTCTGGTGGAACGCGAACCCGGCGAAGATCTTCATGGGCGACACCGGCTCCCTGGCCCTCGGCGGCGGCGTGGCAGCGCTCGCGATCATGTCGCGCACCGAGCTGCTGAGCGCCGTCCTCGGCGCGATGTTCGTCCTCGAGAGCCTGTCCGTGGTCACGCAGGTGGGCTACTTCAAGATCACCAAGGGGAAACGTCTCTGGCGGATGGCACCGATGCACCACCACTTCGAGGCACTCGGGTGGGGCGAGATCACCGTGGTCGTCCGGATGTGGATCCTGTGCGGCCTTGCCGTGGCCATGGGGATGGGGATGTTCTACACCGAGTGGGTGGCGGCCCAGTGATCGGTTGGCTCGACCAGGCTGACGGCTCGTCCCCGTGGCACGAGGCGACCGTCCTGGTCCTCGGCCTGGGACGCTCGGGCGTCGCGGCGGCGGACGCGATGCTGTCGCGCGGGGCCTCCGTCGTGGTGGTCGAGTCCGCGACGTCGGCTGCGCTCGCCGAGGCGGGCACCATGCTCGAGGTTCTCGGCGCGACGGTGCTCCTGGGTCCTGACGCGCCGGCTGTCCTGCCCGCGGGCACCGACCTCGTCATCACGTCACCGGGCGCCCGGCCGTCATCACCCGTCCTGGCCGACGCCGCGCGGCGGGGGATCCCGGTCTGGGGCGATGTCGAGCTCGCGTGGCGGCTCCAGCAGCCCGACCGGGTCGTGCCGTGGCTCGCTGTCACAGGTACGAACGGCAAGACCACGACGACGCAGATGCTCGAGTCGATCCTCCTCGCCGCCGGCCACAAGGCAGCAGCCGTCGGCAACATCGGTCGACCGGTCCTCGAAGCCATGGCCGACGACGTCGCGTACGACGTGTACGCGGTGGAGCTCTCGAGCTTCCAGCTCCACTGGACGCACTCGCTGGCCCTCCACTCCGCCGCTGTGCTGAACGTCGAGCAGGACCACCTGGAGTGGTACGCCGACAGCGTCGACTGGTCGGAGCTCGCCGAGCCCATGGACGCCTACCGGGCGGACAAGGCCCGCATCTACACCGGCGTCACGCACTCGTGCGTGTACAACGCCGAAGCGCCCGCGACGGAGAAGATGGTCGAGGAGGCCGACGTCACCGACGGTGCGCGCGCCATCGGCTTCACCACGGGCGTCCCCGCGGTCTCGATGCTCGGCGTCGTCGACGACCTGCTCGTCGACCGTGCCTTCATCCCGCAGCGCCGCGACTCGGCGATCGAGGTCGCCAAGGTGTCCGACGTCGTCCCCAACGCTCCCCACAACATCGCGAACGCCCTGGCTGCCGCGGCACTGGCCCGGTCGTTCGGCGTGTCGCCGGCAGCCGTGTCCCAGGGCCTGCGGTCGCTGACGATCGGCGGCCACCGGATCCAGACCGTCGCCGAAGGCGGCGGGATCACCTGGGTGGACGACTCCAAGGCCACGAACCCGCACGCCGCGGACAG
Source organism: Propionibacteriaceae bacterium (assembly GCA_027353565.1). Lineage (GTDB taxonomy): Bacteria > Actinomycetota > Actinomycetes > Propionibacteriales > Propionibacteriaceae > Fen-668. The sequence goes on along the minus strand of DAIEHO010000210.1, from coordinate 4,847 downwards.
CTCGTTGCGGGCGTTCTCGTCGGTCGTGTGGATCGCCGGAGGGCAGGCGAAGAACACCTCGTTCGACGACCTGATCGCCCGCCACAAGGAGCGACTCCGTGGTGTGGTGCTCCTCGGCGTGGACCGCGAGCACATCCGCGAGGCCCTCGCCCGACACGCGCCCGAGGTCCCCGTCATCGTCGTCGACAGACAGGACACTGGGGCGATGGACGAGGTGGTACGCGCTGCGCGCTCCCTGGCTCGACCGGGTGACACCGTCCTGCTCGCGCCCGGCTGCGCCTCGAAGGACATGTACTCGGGCTATGACGCCAGGGGCGACGCGTTCGCGGCCGCCGTCAGACACGTTCACGAAACCGGCTGAGGTCGCCGTATGCCTGTCCTCACTTCCCCCAGGACGGTTCCCACCTCATCAGGCGCTCACGCCAAGGGCCTGATACGCCATGCGCTCGACACGCCACTGGCGAGCCTGTACCTGGTGCTCACGACGACCGGCCTCCTGACGGGGCTCGGGGTGATCATGGTGCTCTCGGCGTCGAGCGTGTACGCAGAAGTGGTCTACTCCGACCCGTACTACTACGCCAAGCGCCAGATGGTCTTCCTCGCGATCGGGCTCGGCCTCACATGGATCCTGGCACGGCTGTCGCCGCGCACGCTGCGGTCGATCTGCTGGCCGGCCATGGTCGGCACGATCATCCTGCTCGTGCTCACGTTCACGCCGCTGGGCGTGACCGTGAACGGCAACCGGAACTGGGTGCAGTTCGGCTTCGCGTGGACCCGGCTTCAGCCCTCGGAGTTCGCCAAGCTGACGATCCTGCTGTGGGGAGCCGACCAGCTCACGCGCAAGGAGAAGCTGCTCGGAAGGCCCAAGGAGCTGGTTCCGTACCTCGCGTTCGCGGGCATGATCGTCGGCCTGGTCCTGCTGCAGGGGGATGTCGGAACCGCCATCGTGCTCGCGCTGATGATCAGCCTGGTGCTGTTCCTCGCGGGGGCGCCCTTACGGCTCCTGCTCGGCGGTGCCGGCGTCGCCGGGGTGCTCATCGCAGGGATGACCGTCTTCTCCCCGAACCGCATGAACCGCATCGTGGGGTTCCTCCACCCGACGACCGACACCCAGGGCATCAACGACCAGCCGATCCGGGCGATCTTCGCACTGGCGTCGGGAGGCTGGTGGGGGGTCGGACTGGGGAACTCCAGGCAGAAGTGGGGCATGCTCGTCGAGGCCCACTCCGACTACGTGCTGGCGGTCATCGGCGAGGAGCTCGGGCTCGTCGGCACGATCGTCGTCATCGGGCTGTTCGCGGTCCTTGTCGCGACCGCGTTCCGTATCGCCGCCCGCTCGGACGACTCGTTCTGCCGCCACGTCTCCGCCGGCATCGGCGCCTGGTTCCTCATCCAGGCAGCGCTCAACATGGCCGTCGTGCTCCGGCTTCTGCCGGTCGTCGGTGTCACGCTCCCGTTCGTCTCGTACGGTGGCTCAAGCATGCTGGCCACCATGGCCGCCGTGGGACTGCTCGTGTCCTGCGCGCGGCAGGAGCCCGCAGCACGTAAGGTGCTGGCTCGGCGTCGCAGTGCCACTGAGGCACGCGTCACCGCGGTGGTGGACGGACGGGGCTAGGAGGTCGGCGTGGTCAGCATCATCCTCGCCGGTGGCGGATCGGCAGGGCACATCTCGCCCATGGTCGCGACCGCGGAGGCCCTCCGCGCCGCCGAACCGGGCGTCACGCTGGCCTGTGTCGGCACGCCGAAGGGGATCGAGTCGACGGTCGTCCCGCAGGCCGGCCTGGACCTGACGTTCGTTCCCGCCGTCCCGTTCCCGCGGGCCCTGAACCTCGACCTCCTGACCATGCCGGGCCGGCTGGCTGGTGCCGTCGTTGCGGCACGCAGGGTGCTCAGGAGGCACGGGGCCCAGGTCGTGGTGGGCTTCGGTGGGTACGCGTCCTTGCCGGTGTACCTCGCCGCGAGCTCGATGAGGATCCCCGTCGTCGTCCACGAGCAGAACCCGCTGCCGGGCCTCGCCAACCGGGTCGCCGCGCGCGTCGCGACGCGAGTCTGCGTCTCGTTCCCCGGCACGCCGCTCCCGAAGGCGGAGTACGTGGGGCTGCCCGTACGTGCGGCGATCTCCCAGCTGGACCGGCCTGCTCTGCGCGAGGTCGCCCGGCGCGAGTTCGGGCTGCCGACCACCGGCCCCGTGCTCCTAGTCAGCGGCGGGTCCCAGGGGGCCGCGAGCATCAACCGTGCCGTCGACGAGGCAATGGCAGCCCTGCTGGCGGCGGGGGTCTCGATCCTCCATGTGCTCGGACCCAAGAACATGACGCCCACGACCTTCGCCCGTACGGATGTGAACGCGGGCGCCGTGTACGAGCCGGTGGCCTACGTGAACCAGATGGAGCGCGCGTACGCCGCAGCCGACCTCATGGTGGGCCGGTCGGGTGCCGGAACAGTGGTCGAGACGGCCATCGTCGGCCTGCCCGGGATCTTCGTGCCCCTGCCGCACGGCAACGGCGAGCAGGCGCGTAACGCGACGTCCCTGGTCGAGGCCGGGGGCTGCGTCCTGATCCAGGACCGCGACCTCACGCCGGGGAAGCTGACGGCCGAGGTCCTGCGGATCATCCAGCACCCCGAGGTGCTGTCCCGGATGGCGGCTGCGGGTCAGGGAATCGTTCCTGCGGACGCCGCACAGCGCGTCGCTGCCATCGTCCTCGAGGCGGTGCGGCGATGACGCTGGTCGACCCGATCCCCGTCCTTCCCGCCGACGACGTCGGCCCGGTCCACTTCATCGCGATCGGCGGCGCCGGGATGAGCGGGATCGCCCAGCTCTACGCGGAACGCGGCATCGAGGTCACGGGTTCCGACCAGGCCGACTCGCCCGCGCTGCGGAGGCTGGCCGCGGCCGGCATCCGCACGTACGTGGGGCATCGCGCGGAGCAGATCGGCAATGCTCGGACGGTCGTGGTGTCCAGCGCGGTCAAGGAGTCGAACCCGGAGCTCGCAGCGGCACGCGACAAGGGGCTTCTCGTGTGGCATCGCAGCGCCGCGCTCGCGGCCCTCATGCTGAGACGTACAGCCGTCTCCATCAGCGGCACCCATGGCAAGACGACGACGTCAGCCATGACCGCGATGATGCTGACCGCGGCCGGGGCGGATCCCTCGTACGTGGTGGGCGCTCCGTTGCAGTCGTCCGGGTCGAGCGCCCATCTCGGCGCCGGGTCGACCTTCGTCGTCGAGGCCGACGAGTCCGACGGCAGCTTCCGGCAGTACCCCACGACCGTCGCCGTGGTGACGAACATCGAGGCCGACCACCTCGACAACTGGCTCACCCCGGAGGCGTACGCCGCCGGTTTCGTGGAGTTCTGCATCTCCCGTACGGTCCGTGCGGTCATCCTCGACGCGGACGACCTCGGCTGCAGGCGGCTCGCGGCGGCGCTGCGCGGCTCGCCCAACCCGGTGACGAGCGTGGGGGAGAGCGAGGGCGCGGACATCCGGCTGACCGCCATCGACGACAGCGGGTCGGCGCGGGCGACGCTCACCTGGCCCGGCGGTTCGGGCGAGCTGCGGTTGGCGCTTCCCGGGCGCCACAACCTGCACAACGCTGCGGCCGCGTTCGCCGTGGGTCACCATCTCGGTCTCGACCCCCAGCTGCTGCTCCACGGCGCGGCCCGGTTCGCCGGTACGGAGCGTCGTTTCCAGCTCGTCGCCGAGGTGGCCGGCGTACGGATCGTCGACGACTACGCACACCACCCGACGGAGATCGCCGCGACCCTGAGGGCGGCGCGGGCAGCCGCCGGTACGGGCCGGGTCGTCGCGTGCTTCCAGCCTCACCTGTACAGCCGGACACGGGACTTCGCGGTGGAGTTCGGCAGGGCCCTCGCGGCGGCTGACATCGTGATGCTCACCGACGTGTACGGAGCGCGGGAGGAGCCCATGCCCGGCATCTCGAGCGAGCTGGTCGCGACAGCGGCGCGGGAGGCCGGCGCCGACGTCCGGTACGTGCCGGCCCTCGCAGACGTCCCCACGGCTCTGGCCGCGATCGCCCACGAGGGAGACCTCGTCCTCACGCTCGGTGCAGGCGACATCACGACCGCAGGTCCGCCGCTTGCACGGCTCCTCGAGGCGCGACGTGGCTGACCGTCCGCGCACCGTCGACGCGTCCGTGCGGCTCGCGGCCAGGAGGCGGCAGCGTCGTCGACGCCGGATCCTCCAGGTCGGTTCGGTCCTGGCTGTGCTCGCCGTCGCGGCGGCCGCGCTGTGGACCGTGTACTTCTCGTCGACCTTCGCGGCGACCACGGTGTCCGTGACGGGCACCACGGTGCTCAGCGCCGGCGACGTGACCGCGGCTGCCCAGGTCCCGCTCGGCACGCCGCTCGCCAGGATCGACACGAAGGCCATCGCCGCTCGGGTCCAGAAGCTCCAGGCCGTCGCTGCGGTGACCGTCACGCGCGTCGTTCCGCACGGCGTGAGGATCGCGGTGAAGGAGCGGACGGCCGTGTACGCGCTCTCCGCCAGCAGCGGCTTCGACCTCGTCGATGCGTCCGGGGTCGCGTACACCTCCGTCCCGGACGTGCCGAAGGGGCTCGTCGTGGCGTCCATCAGCGGCGGGGACGACCAGCGGCTGCGTCGCGACGTCGCCACGGTCGTGGCGGCTCTGCCGCCGGCGGTGCACGATCGCGCGGTGCTCGTCACCGCGGAAACCCCGGACAGCATCGTCATCGAGCTGAGCGGCGGTGCTGAGGTCGTCTGGGGCAGCGCCGACAGCTCGAACCAGAAGGCCCAGGTGATCGCGGCCCTGTTGTCGGTGCGAGCCAGCGTGTACGACGTGAGCTCCCCGAGCCATCCGACCACGAAGCCCT
>DAIEHO010000175.1 GCA_027353565.1 Propionibacteriaceae bacterium | reverse complement strand
CCATGCACTCGCCGTAGTAGCCGAGCATCAGGTCGGCGAACTCGCCGGTCATCACCTGGTAGCGGCCCATCATCACGTTGAAGACCGCCTGCGTGCCGACGATCTGGCTCGACGGCGTGACCAGCGGCGGGTGTCCTGCGTCGGCCTTGACGAGGGGAACCTCCTCCATGACCTCCTTGATCCGGTCGCCGGCGCCCTGCTGCTTGAGCTGGGACTCCATGTTGGACAACATGCCGCCGGGGATCTGGCTGGAGAAGATGTCCGTGTCGACCAGCGTGGCCGACTCGAACTGCTTGTACTTGGGGCGCACCGCCGCGAAGTGGTCGCGGATCTTGATGAGACGCTCGGGGTCGAGGTTCGTCGTGTACTCGGTGCCCTCGAGCATCGCCACCAGGGACTCGGTCGGGTTGTGGCCAGGGCCGAGCGACATCGACGAGATCGACGTGTCGACCACGTCCGCGCCCGCCTCGATCGCCTTCATGAGGCTGACGAGCGTGACACCGGTCGTGGCGTGGCAGTGGACGTTGATCTGCACGTCGCCGTACGTGTCCTTGATGCCCTTGACGATGTCGTACGCGGGCTGCGGCTGGAGCAGCGCGGCCATGTCCTTGAGGGCGATGGACTCGGCACCCATGTCCAGGAGCTGGCCGGCGAGCTTGATGTAGCCCTCGGTCGTGTGGAGGGGGCTCATCGTGTAGCAGATCGTGCCCTGGGCGTGCTTGCCCGCCTTCTTGACCGCGGCCATGGCCTGGGCCATATTGCGCGGGTCGTTGAGGGCGTCGAACACCCGGAAGACGTCCATGCCGTTCTCGGCCGACTTCTCGACGAACTTGTCGACGACCATGTCTTCGTAGTGGCGGTAGCCCAGCAGGTTCTGACCTCGGAGCAGCATCTGCAGCCTCGAGTTCGGCATGAGCTTGCGGAAGGTCCTCAGACGCTCCCACGGGTCCTCGTTGAGGTAGCGGATGCAGGCGTCGTACGTCGCACCGCCCCAGCACTCCACACTCCAGTAGCCTGCCTGGTCGATGTCCTCACAGGCGCCGACCATGTCCTCCATCGCCATACGGATGGCGATGAGGCTCTGGTGGGCGTCTCGGAGCACGACCTCGGTCACACCGATCGTTCGCGTCATGAGTCCATCCCACCAGGCTGTCCTCCCCGTGCCCATACCCCACGGGGGTTACGGAAGGGCGGATCGCGCTCCTGACTCGGGCGGGTGG
>DAIEHO010000142.1 GCA_027353565.1 Propionibacteriaceae bacterium | reverse complement strand
CGGGGAGCTGGACTCGCAGCAGCAACATGCGGCCCATCTTGGAGTACGCGACACCGAAGTCGGCAGCAATTCCCACTCTCTGGGCCCGGTACGCCGCTCGCGTCAGCGAACGTTGCGCGACCGTAATCTCCGCGACACGTTCGCCGATCTGGAGGTCATCGCTCGCCGTCCAGTCCGATGGCACGCCGGAACGCATCGGCGCCAGTGACCGCCACCTCGTACGGCGGTCTGACGAACGTCTCCGGGGTCGCGACGAAGTCGTCCTGACGCGCGCGCCGGCCCTGACGGTCGAGGAGCTGGTAGCCGTTCGCGACGTAGCCGCACTTCTCGCTGACCCGATGCGAGCTGGGGTTGTCGGCCCACGCCGCAGAACGCATCTCGACGGCACCGAGGTGGTCGAACGCGAACGTGAGCATCGCCTGACGCATGAGCGTTCCGGTGCCCCGGCCCTGGTGCCGCAGCCCCAGCCAGGAACCCGTCTCCCCGTGGCGCACGATGCCGAACTTCTCGGTCTTCACGTCCTGTGCGCCCACCATGACCCCGTCGCGCTCGACGGCCATGAGCAAGGTCCAGGCCTCCGATGAGAACGTCGCCCACGTGCGGTAGTAGAACTGCAGCGACTCAACAGGCTGGGTCTTCGACACGTTCCACGGCACGAGGAACGGCTGAGCGCCCTCCTCATGGATGCCCTCGGCGACCAGCTCGCAGACCCGGGGCACGTCCGACTCGCGCATGGCGCGGAGGGTCACGGGTCCGCAGTCGATCCGCAGACCGAACGCCGGGAAGATGTCGACGAGTTCCATGGACCCAACCAAGCAGGTACCGCTGACACGCGCCACCGATTTGGGCCCGGAGGCGGGCGCGGCACAGGTCACCCTAGGATGACGAGTCGACGCTTGAGGAGGACCTGTGGCGCTCACGCCCGATGACGTCGCCCGCCTGGCCGGGCTGGCGCGGATCGACCTGTCCGATGCCGAGCTGGCGCACCTCGCGCCTCAGCTCGACGTGATCCTGGAGTCGGTGGCGCGTGTCACCGAGGTCGCGAACGCCGACGTCCCCGCGACGTCGCACGCGCTCCCCTTGGTGAACGTCTTCCGTCAGGACGTGGTGACCCCGTCCCTGCCGGTGGAGTCGGTGCTCGCCATGGCGCCCCACGCTGAGGACAACCGGTTCGCCGTGCCGAGGATCCTGGGGGAGGAAGCATGAGCCTGACCACCCGGTCCGCGGCGGAGCTCGCGGGCCTCCTGGCGCGCCGTGAGGTGTCCGCGGTGGAGGTCACCGCTGCCCACCTCGACCGGATCTCCGCCGTCGACGGGGACGTACACGCCTTCCTGTACGTCGACGGCGACCGGGCGCTCTCGCTCGCCAAGGAGGTCGACGCGCGTCGGGCCGCGGGGGAGAAGCTCGGACCCCTGGCGGGGGTACCGGTGGGAGTGAAGGACGTGTTCACCTACGCCGGCGCGCCGACGACCTGTGGTTCGCGGATCCTCGAGGGCTGGATCCCTCCCTACACGTCGACGACCGTCCAGCGCCTGTTGGACGGCGGCCTGATCCCGCTCGGCAAGACCAACATGGACGAGTTCGCGATGGGGTCGTCGACCGAGAACTCCGGCTACGGCGCCACGCACAACCCGTGGGACCTCGGGCGGATCCCCGGTGGCTCCGGAGGTGGGTCCGCCGCGGCCCTGGTCGCGTACGAAGCTCCCCTCACGGTCGGCTCCGACACGGGTGGCTCGATCCGCCAGCCGGCCTCGGTCACCGGGACGGTCGGCATCAAGCCCACGTACGGCGGCACGTCCCGCTACGGGCTCGTCGCGATGGCGTCCTCGCTCGACACGCCCGGCCCCTGTGGTCGTTCGGTCCTCGACACGGCACTGCTGCACGAGACCATCGCCGGCCACGACCCGCGCGACTCGACGTCGATCGACGCACCGGTCCCCGACGTCGTCGGCGCGGCCCGTAGCGGTGACGTCCGCGGCATGAGGATCGGCGTCGTCCGGGAGCTCGGCGGCGAGGGGTACGCGCCCGGGGTCGAGCAGCGCTTCGACGAGGCCGTCGCCCTCCTGCAGGACGCAGGGGCCGAGGTCGTGGAGGTGTCGTGCCCCCACTTCGAGTACGCGCTGGCCGCGTACTACCTGATCATGCCGAGCGAGGTCTCGAGCAACCTGGCCCGCTTCGACGCCATGCGCTACGGCCTCCGTGTCGGCGACGACGGTACGCGCTCCGCCGAGGAGGTCATGTCGCTCACCCGCGGCAGGGGCTTCGGCGAAGAGGTGAAGCGCCGGATCATCATCGGCACGTACGCGCTGTCGAGCGGCTACTACGACGCCTACTACGGGTCGGCGCAGAAGGTCCGTACGTTGATCACCCGCGACTTCGACACCGCGTTCCAGGTGGCTGACGTGCTCGTGTCCCCGTCCACGCCGACAACTGCCTTCCGGCTGGGGGAGCGCGTCGACGACCCGCTCTCGATGTACAAGGCGGACCTCTGCACGATCCCGTCCAACCTCGCCGGCAACTGCGCCGGCTCCTTCCCCGTCGGGCTCGCCCCCGAGGACGGACTACCTGTCGGGTTCCAGGTGATGGCGCCGCCGCTCGCCGACGACCGGCTGTACCGGGTCGGCGCCGCGCTCGAGCGGCTGCTGCCGAGCCAGCTCAGCGGACTCGGCGCCCTGCCCGGCTCGCTCGCCGCCAAGGAGGCTCTGCGATGACCGACGAGCTCATGGACTACGACGACGCGCTCGCGCTGTACGACCCGGTGCTGGGCCTCGAGGTGCACGTCGAGCTCAACACGAACTCCAAGATGTTCTGCGGCTGCTCGACGGAGTTCGGCGCGGAGCCGAACACCCAGACGTGCCCGGTGTGCCTGGGACTGCCCGGTTCGTTGCCGGTCGTCAACGGCAAGGCCGTCGAGTCGGCGATGCGCATCGGGCTCGCGCTCGGCTGCGAGATCGCCGAGTGGTGCCGGTTCGCCCGGAAGAACTACTTCTACCCGGACATGACCAAGGACTTCCAGACGAGCCAGTACGACGAGCCGATCGCGTTCGACGGCTCGGTCACCATCGAGGTCGACGGCGTGCCGTACGAGATCCCCATCGAGCGTGCCCACATGGAGGAGGACGCCGGCAAGCTGCTCCACGTCGGGGGAGCCACGGGCAGGATCCAGGGGGCCGAGTACTCGCTGATCGACTACAACCGGGCCGGCGTGCCGCTGATCGAGATCGTCACGAAGCCGGTCCGCGGGACGGGCTACAACGCTCCGGAGGTGGCGAAGGCGTACGTGTCCTTCCTTCGCGACATGCTCCGGTCTCTGGGCGTCAGCGACGTACGGATGGAGCAAGGGTCCCTGCGGTGCGATGCGAACGTGTCGCTCATGCCGAAGGGCACCCATGAGCTCGGGACACGTACGGAGACCAAGAACGTCAACTCCCTGCGCTCGATCTCCGAGGCGTTGCGGTACGAGATCCGCCGCCAGGCGGCGATCCTCGCGTCCGGTGGTCGCATCATCCAGGAGACGCGCCACTGGCACGAGGACGGCGGCTACACGAGCCCGGGTCGCAACAAGGAGCAGGCCGAGGACTACCGCTACTTCCCGGAGCCCGACCTCGTACCGATCGCCCCGTCCCGCGAGTGGGTCGAGCAGCTGCGCGGCACCCTTCCGGAGATGCCGTCGGTACGGACCAAGCGGCTCCAGGAGGTCTGGGGCTTCACCGACCGCGAGTTCGGCGACATCCTCGCGGGCTCGGCCCTCGATCTCGTCGAGGCGACGGTGGAGGCCGGTGCGTCTCCCGCTGGTGCGCGGAAGTGGTGGGTCACCGAGCTGGCGCGCCGCGCGAACGAGGCCGGCCTCGAGCTGTCCGAGCTGGCCATCACCCCCGCTCAGGTCGCCGCACTGCAGAAGCTCGTCGACGCGGGCACGATCAACGACAAGCTGGCCCGGCAGGTCATCGACGGGGTCCTCGCCGGCGAGGGCGAGCCGGACGAGGTCGTGCGGTCCCGTGGCCTGGCCGTCGTCTCCGACTCAGGGGCTCTCGAAGCAGCGGTCGACAGGGCCATCGCAGCCGACCCGGACGCGGCACAGAAGATCCGTGACGGCAAGGTCCAGGCCGCCGGCGCCCTCATCGGCGCGGTGATGAAGGAGATGCGGGGGCAGGCGGACGCGGCAGCCGTACGAGCGCTGGTGCTGCACAGACTGTCCTGAGAGGGTCTCCAGGTCGTCGCCCGCCTGGTCCGCGCAAAGCAACCGCTGCGCCTGGTTCCATCGCGCCGGGCGGCCTGCCTGGGCATGCAGCAGGTCGCCGACCGTGGGGGACCCGGCCGTGGGGCTGTGGAGGCCGCCGATGGCGCGGTGGATCGTTCCCCACCCCCACATCGGTCACCTCGCCGTTCGCAGGACGTCCAGGACGCGGTTCGCATGGCCCGAGCCCCGTTCCTTGCCGAGGCCGACCTCACCATCCACCTCGCCAGGAAGACCTGACCGTGCTCGCTCGCGAGCGGGACGCTGCTCCGCCCGGACCGCGCGGTCGCCCGGCCGATTGCGTGTCTGGCGCAGCGTGAACCCGGGGCTACATCCCGAAGCGCGCGGACTCGAGCTGGGCGACCGCGTCGGGCTCGCCGACGACACGGACATCGGCAGCCCCGCGGCGACCCGACATGTACAGGGTCAGCTCGCTGGGCCGTCCGATGAGTGTGACGGTCCGTGCGCCGGGCTTCGCGCGCAGCTCAGTGCCGGGGACGTCCGAACGCTCGAGCACGACACCGACGGGGGACCTCCGGAACAGGAGCTTCGCCATCCCCGCGGACTTCCACAGGACGTCCTCGACCGCCCGTCCGAGCTCTCGTGGAGCCGGCATCTCCGAGCCGCCGCGTCGGATGTCCTCATGGTGGATGAACATCTCGGTGCCGTTCGCCCGCTCGTCGATGCCGGGGAGGCCCATGGGCGACCATCGGCCTGGACCGTTCCGGACAACCTGGACGAGCCCGTCGAAGCCGAACTTCTGGAGAGCGGCGTCCATGTGGCGCCTCGTCAGGCCGGACAGCGGCGGCACCATGATGCCGATGGCGGCGAGCGGGTCGCTCTCACGCACGTACAGATGGGCGACGAGGTCGGCGACCGTCCAGCCCTCGTCGAGCGTGGGCGCGTCCGGTCCGGCGGCGAGGGCGTCGTCGCAGAGCGCGAGCCGTTCGGTCTGAGCGAGGGTCATGGCACCACACTACGAACGATGCGAAACACCGTTGCCGGTGCGCGCGGCACGTGAGGTGGGGAACACAGCCCTTCTGAGGCGGACGCGCGCTCGCAGGACCGCGGGGGTGACGGTGTGCGGTCTGGGCAGACCCGGATGGCGCGGGAGTCGCTCGACATGCTCGCGTCACTGGCGGGCGCGATGCGCCACGCTCGCTGTCCCAGGTGCCGCCGACG
>DAIEHO010000141.1 GCA_027353565.1 Propionibacteriaceae bacterium | reverse complement strand
CCCTGGGGTATATTGATCTCAACGTTCATACGGAGGAGATCCCCACATGTGCCATCGCACCACTTGCCGGACCTGCAACAAGCCGACCTGGGCCGGTTGCGGGAACCACATCGAGCAGGCGCTCGCCGGTATCCCCAAGTCCCAGCGCTGCAGCTGCAGCCCGGCCCAGAAGGCCCAGTCGAGCGGTGGCTTCTTCAGCCGTCTGCTCGGCTGAGCTGGACCAGTTCGGGACGGCACCCGTCGTGACAGAACACCTGTCACGACGGGTGTTCTGTCATATGAGGGGGTTTCTCTCGTCGTCGGCTGCCCACCCCCCGCGCGGGTCGTCCTTCAGACCAGGACGGGCCAGCCCGTCTGCTGAGCGGCGTACATGTCCCACTCGGGTCGGCTGGCGGCGCTGAGAGCGACACCGCGGAGCGTGCTCCGTACGGACGGGAGCAGGTCACGGTTCGCGTTGAGGCTCCAGATCGCAGCCCCGAACCGCAGCTCCTGCATCAGGCCGTTGGTCGACGGCAGCTGGTAGCGCAGCACCACGAGCTCGTCGGCCCACGGGATCCCGTTGCGGTCGTACTCGAGCCACGCGGTGAAGCCCTGCCCCATGAGCCGGGGATCCATGCGCTGGCTCAGGTACAGCGCGGGGTCGACCGCGTCGATGGACACGACGAAGGCTCCCGGTCGCAGCCGCGGCACGATCGACTGGGCGATCACGTCCTGCATCAGCCCGCCGGATGCGGTGTCACGACCCGGCTCGGCCGTGGTCAGCAGGCCCCCGCTGATGAAGTCGGACCGCGGGAAGCGCTCGGCGACGCACGACGCGTCGGCCGGGCTCGTACCGATCGCGTACTTCACCGGCAGCCCAGGTCCCGCCGGCCACATCACCTGACCGCCCGCGTTCCAGTCCGCGGGGTGGCGGAACGTCACGGCCACCTGGCGCGACCGCGGGTCGACCAGCTCGTACGTGGCCCACTCGGTCGTGTCGACGGCCTGCGCCGGTGCGACCCAGGTCGGCGAGTTCGCGCGCTCCCAACGCCGCTGCTGGTCGGCCTGACGCTGCGCCTCGGTCATCTGCTGCTGCTCTGCGATGGCGCCGCGCGCCTTGTCGATGTCGCTCTTGAGCAGCTTGCCCGTGTCCTTCAGCCCTGCGGCGAGGTCGTTCCCGAACCTCGAGAGCTTGCTTCCCCAGTCTTGACTCATCACGGCCTCCTTGCCGGGACGTACGGTCAGTTGTGCGTCATGTCCAGTGGGACGACCCACTGGGCGAACTCGTCGGAGGTCACGTAGCCCAGGGCGAGCGCGGACTCCTTGAGGCTCAGGCCTTCCTTGTGAGCCTTCTTCGCGATCTTCGCGGCCTTGTCGTAGCCGATGTGCCGGTTGAGGGCCGTGACCTGCATGAGGTTCTTGTCGAGGTTCTCGGTGATC
>DAIEHO010000136.1 GCA_027353565.1 Propionibacteriaceae bacterium | reverse complement strand
TTTCGCATGCCCCCAGACAACCCAAGCCTCGCAGGACTCGCCGTGGCGGTGGACCGCCCCGGGATCCCCTGCCCACGCTGAGACCCAGCCCCCCGAGCCCTGTGCACAAACCTGTGCACGGATGGTGGAGAGAAGGTGCACAACCGTCCATTCCCGGTGCATAGAAGTCACATCGAATTCCAGCGATGTAATTCGCCGGTTTCGCTTGCGGGGCAGAGCTCCACGGGGATATAAATCTCTTACGCGGTTCCGCAAGGAAAAGCGGGGCAACACGAAGGAATGATTGACGCCGAGGACTTCGGTCCGAGGGCCCGCGCGGTTGGGTGCGGGGTCGGTCAGGAGAGCGAGTTGTCGGTCCGGCGGCCACCACGCTGACCGAAATAGAAGGGCCCGTCGAACGACTCATACTCGCTCGCGGGCCCTTCGCCTTTGTCCCCGCCCGGACGGTGCGCCACAGTGCGCAGATGCGGCGGATGTGGTGCGAAGCGCCCGCGGGCTGGGTGGGCTTCCTAGACTCGAACCTACGAGGATCGGAGAGTCTCCCATGACCAACCAGCCACAGTTCGAACAAGCCCCCAACGCAGGCGCACCCACCGTCATCGACGAGGGCTACCTGCCACCGGCCCTGGACCCGCTCGCGTTCCCGCCGGCCGTCCCCACCTACGTCGGTCAGCAGCTCGTCCCCGAGCCGGGGATCGTCAGCGCGACCCCCGTCGGACACAACGGCGTCCGCGTCGCGGCTGAGGAGACGGACGCCTGGTCGATGCCCGGCGGCTTGGCCCTCCTCGTGCTCCTCGTGGTGCGCGCGGCCGCCATCGGCCTCGGTGTCTTCGGTGCCATGGCCAACGCGCCGGCGCTCACGGTGGTCGGTGTGCTGCTGTTCGTCGCCATGTACTTCGGGATGACGTCCCTCACCGTCATCCAGCCCGGCGAGACCAAGGTCCTGCAGTTCCTCGGCCGCTACGTCGGTACGGTCCGCAGACCCGGCCTCCAGCTCACGACACCGTTCACCTCCAAGCGGCGTGTGTCGGTGAAGGTCAACAACTTCGAGACCCACGAGCTCAAGGTCAACGACTCCGACGGGAACCCGGTGAACATCGCCGCGATCATCGTCTGGCAGGTCGCGGACACGGCCAAGGCCACGTTCGCGGTCGAGAACTCGCAGCACTTCGTCGAGGTGCAGGCCGAGGCCGCACTTCGGCACGTGGCCAGCACGCATCCGTACGACAACGCACACCCGGGCGAGGAGAGCCTGCGCGGCTCGACGGAGCTCGTGGCCGCCGAGCTCGCGAAGGAGGTCGCTGCCCGCGTGGCCATCGCCGGCATCGAGATCGTCGAGGCGCGGATCTCCTCCCTGGCGTACGCGCCGGAGATCGCCCACGCGATGCTCCAGCGCCAGCAGGCCGCAGCCGTCATCGCGGCACGGTCGATGATCGTCGAGGGCGCCGTCGGGATGGTCGAGCAGGCGCTGCGCCGGCTGGAGACGGACTCCGTCGTGCAGATGGACGAGGAGCGCAAGGCTCAGATGGTGGCGAACCTGCTGCTCGTGCTGTGCGGCGACTCCAGGGCGACCCCGGTGATCAACACCAACTCGTAGCGCTCAGGCGTCCCCGTCGACGATGGCCGTCTGCGTGGCGAGCTGGTCGAAGGACGGGTCGGCCTGTTCCAGGCGGCGATGCCGCACGACCGCGTACGAGATCAGGGCGGCCGCCAGGACGACCACGCTGGCGAGGGCGAGCGCCCAGCGAACGCCCACGTGGTCGGCCATCACGCCGATGATCATCGCGCCGATCGGCGCGCCGCCCTGGTTGATGGCCATGTACAGCGCCATGACGCGGCCGCGCATCGCCGGGTCGCTCGTGACCTGGACGGTGGAGTTCGACGTGGTCAGGGCCGTCATGCTGGCCAGTCCGGACGGGATGAGGACCAGGGCGAAGATCAGGTACGAGGGGGACAGGGCCATCAGCAGTGTGCAGACGGCGACGCTCGTCATCGCGATGAGGAGGGTGCGCAGCCGGGGGGCCGTACGGCGGGCGTTGAGCAGCGCGCCCGCCAAGGAGCCGATGGCAAGCATCGACCCGAGCGCACCGTAGGCGGTGGCACCCATGTGGAACACCGTCGTGGCCATGAGCGCGTTCGTCACCTGGAAGTTCATCGCGAACATGGTGAGGCAGAAGATCGTCGCCATGATCAGCTGCAGGTCCGGTCTGCCCTTGAGGTAGACGACCGCCTCCCTGAGCGCTCCGCTGCCGCGCCGCGGCGGTGAGGGATGCATGTGGGCCGCGTTGAGCGAGACCAGGGCGATGAGCACCGCGAGGAACGACGCGGAGTTGACGAGCATGCCGACGCCGACGCTCCAGCGGGCGATGATGATGCCACCCAGGGCCGGTCCCACGAGCCTGCCGATGTTGAACGAGGCGGAGTTGAGGCTCACCGCGTTCATGATGAGGTCCTGCGGCACCATCTCCGAGGCCAGCGTCATACGTGCAGGCCCGTCGAACGCCATCGTCGCTCCCTGCACACCGGCGAGCGCGTACACCTCCCACAAGGTGACCCTCCCGCTCAAGGTGAGCAGCGCGAGCGCCAACGACGTGACCAGCATCATCGACTGCGTGACGAGCAGGACTCTCCGCTTGGGGAAGCGGTCGGCGACCATGCCGGTCCAGGGAGACAGCAGCGGCATCCAGATGAACTGGATGGTCGTGATGAACCCGAGGGCGAAGGCGGAGTTGTGGGTGAGGATGGTCAGGACGAGCCAGTCCTGGGCCACTCGCTGGACCCAGGTGCCGACGTTGGACACCAGCGCGCCGGTGAAGTAGCGGCGGTAGTTGGGTATCCGAAGAGACGCGAACATCGAACCCGCCGTACCTGCCACAGTCGTCATCACCCCGCGCAGACGCTACACCTGAGGACAACGCACCTTGTCACTGGCGGGTCACATCGTGGTCGGTCGACGGTCGTGCCCTGTTCGCCGCAGCGTCACCGGACGGGGGGACGTTGTCGTCCTCCCGTGGGCACGGGGGACGTAGAACCGTGGCCGCGACGAGCCGACCCCAGACCTCACACGAGGAGGTCGGCAACGGCTTCGGCGTTGGCGCGGCCCGCCCCGTGCGCGTACACGATCCGCTCGGCGGCCGGCGCCGAGCCCGCGAGCCCGGTGTGCACGACGACCGTGTCCGGGCGCGCAGCCAGGAGCCCCGCCAGGGCCTCGCCCTCGGCGGCGTCGGCGAGCGGCTCTCTCACGACCGCCACGATCGGCAACCGGGCGCTGAGGGCCTCGTGGGGGCCCCTCACGAGCCGGGCGAGGGCGCCCCGGCGCTCGAGTGCATCGGCAAGGGCCAATGGCGCCGCGCCGGCGGCGATCGAGACACGATGGCGCAGGTCCGCCACGACGAGCGGCGGATCGCAGCGCACGAAGCCACCCGAACGGACGGCTCGAGTGGCAGCTTCGCGACCGACCGCGTCGAGTGCCGCGAGGATCTCGTCCAGCGTCTCCGTGGGTGGCGGCGTGCCGCTCAGCGTGAGGTTCCGTACGTGCGAGGCGCGCAGGGACTCGGGGGACAGGCGCCCGCTGTCGAGGCCCGCCTCGATCCCCGCCACCGCCGCGTCGAAGTCGGCCTGCGGGTCGCGGCCCGTGGGGGAGTCGAGGCAGAGCAGGTCGGCGCCGGCCTCCAGCGCGCGTACCGCCGCCTCCCCCATGTCGTACAGGTCGGCGACCGCTCGCATCCCCAGGGCATCGGTGACGATCGGGCCCTCGATGCCGAGCGCCCGGATGTGCTGCGTCGACCAGGTCGACAACGTGGCGGGGGCGTCGCCGAGGGCGCGTACGACGACGTGCGCCGTCATCACGGAGTCGACGCCGCACGCGAACGGGGCTTCGTCACGGCTGGCGAGAACGTCGAGCGGAACGTCGAGGACCGGAAGTGCGAGGTGGCTGTCGGTCCTTGTCGCTCCGTGGCCGGGGAAGTGCTTCCCGCAGGACCTGACCCCTGAGTCGTGCAGGCCGTCAGCGAAGGCGGCGCCGTGCCGGGTGACGAGGGCTGGATCGGCGCCGAAGGAGCGTACGCCGATCACGGGGTTCAGCGGTTCGCTCGCCACGTCCAGGCAGGGCGCGATCGTGAGCGTGATTCCGGCGTACGCCAGCAACCTCCCGTACGCGGACGCGCACCGTCGCGTCAGTGCCGGGTCGTCGACGTCGCCGAGCGCCGCGTTGCCCGGCAGGGACGAGCCACCGCGGTGCTGGAGGCGGGTTACGTCGCCGCCCTCCTCGTCGCTCGCCACGATGAGCGGGGGCTCGCCCGCAGCGCGGACCACGTCCTGGAAGTCGGCGACGACACGTCGGGTCGTCTCGACATCGGGCGTGTTCTCGCCAAACAGGATGATCCCGGCCAGGCCTCCGGCGAGCGCAGGACCCAACCAGTCCGGTACGTGCGTGCCCGGGAACTGGGCGAGCAGGACCCCGTACGCCAGACGGCGCGCATCACTGGTCACATGGGCACGCTAGCCGATGCGACCCACGGGTCAACGGTGCTGGTCGTCCTGCCCGTGGGTGGCGTCGCGCTCGATGACCGACTCGTCCTCGTCCGGGTCGTACAGGTTGTTGGCCGCCCACATCTTGGCCCGGTCGTACCACTTGGAGTGCTCGCCCTCGTGCTCCGGCTGCCCCTGCTCAGGCTCGATGCCTGGCGCGGCCGGTACGGGGTCAGCCAACCCCTCGGGGCCAGTCTCCGTGGACGGTGCCCACGACCGCTCGGGCGCATCCCAGGCCGGAGCCGCGTGGGGCGCGGAGGCTGGCGGGAGAGTCCACGACGGCACGGACCCCTCGGGGGCCGCGAAGATCGAGTCCGGGACCGGGGGCGGTGAGAACGCCCAGGGATCCGCCGCAGGTTCCTGCTCGGCGGTCTCGCGAGCCTCCTCCTGCGGAGCCTCCGGGGCCGAGAACGGGTACGGCGGAACGGCTTCTGGAGCCACGGCCCCGGCGCCAGGTTCGTCGTGAGCGGCCGGCTCGACCGGAGGCTCCTCGTGCGTCGAGGCGCTCCGCGCGAACATCGCGGCGGCGGCTGCGTCGTTGACGACGATCTGGCGCTCGGTGTCGTCGGCCCGGGGGGCGACGCCTGCGGACTCCGCCGGCGCGAAGCGCAGGGCGACGCCCACGATGCTGGACACGTCGACGGCGAGGTCGTAGGCCGGGTCCGCGTCGGCGGCCGCGTGGATCTGCTCGTGGGCGGCGAGCTCCGGGGCGACAGGCTGGTCGGCCTCCGCGACCACGCTGGCCGGCTCGGGGACCTCCGGCGTCTCGGCAGCCGCCACCGGCGCGGGCTCCTCGATGGTGGCCGGTACCGGGAACCCGGGTTCGGGGATGGGGGTCGTCTCACCCGTGGGCACAGCCGCTGACGACGGCTCTCCGACCGGCTGCGGCTCGGGGATGACGAACGGCTCAGGCTCGGGCACCGCGAACGTGGAGGGCCCGGGTGCCGCGTACATGTCGGGGTCCGGGATCGGCGTGGTGACCACATCGGCCGGCGCGGGAGGCACCTCGGCGGCGAACCCCGCCGGCTGCGGCTCAGGGATCGTCAGCACCTCGGGCTCGGGGACGGCCAGGCCGGGCTCGTACGGCTCGGGCTCCGCCACCTCGGACGGCTCCGGCGCGAACGGGGAGGCGACGACGGGCTCTGGCCCGGCGGGGAGCGCGGCTTCCGGCTCAGCGACGTCCATCGGGCTCTCGGCGGGCATGGACGGTGCGGTGGGGGTGCCGTTCCACACGCCCCACGCCGCGGCGGCGGCGAGCGCGGCGGCGGCAGCACCCGTGAGTCCGACGCTGTGGTCCGGCTCCGCGCCCGGCTCGGGCTCGGACGCGACCGATGACTCCGGTTGGGACACCACCGCGGAGTCGGGCTCATGCGCCACCACGGACTCCGGCTCGGGCTCGGCCGCGGGCGGCCCGAACCGTGAAACCTCGGGCGCGAACTCCATCTCGTCAGCACCGGATTCCGGGCCCAGTCTCGTGGCCGTCGGGTCGCTGGATGCCGTCATCGGGAGCGGCTCCCAGTCCACGAGGTCAAGGTCCGACACGTCGTCGGGTGCGACGAGGGGGGCAGGCGTGGGCTCGCCGGCCTCTTGCGCTTCGGCCTCCGGCGCCCCGGCCTCCGACGCGGCGGAGGTGTCGGACGTGAGGTCGGCCTCCGGCTGGGGCTCGGCTCCGGCGAAGGTCGGCGCCTCCGACGCGGCGTCGGATGCGGTGTCGGGC
>DAIEHO010000131.1 GCA_027353565.1 Propionibacteriaceae bacterium | reverse complement strand
GCCCGACAGCTCCTGGCGCATCTCGGTCCAGTCGTCGGTCACGAGCCGTACCTCCGACAGCACCTCCCGCACGCCGGTCACGAGCTCCTCGACTCGGTCCTGGGCCGACACGCCCAGGGGCGGGTACACGACGAACGTCATCCAGGACTCGGGAAGGGTCGCCACGCTCGCGTCCGGTACGAGGTCGCCATCGCTGGTACGGGCGACGAGGAGCTGCGGGTGGAACAGGTGACGAATGGTCCAGCCCTGCCGGGTGATCTCCATCGTCACCGAGTCGACGAGGAAGGGGCGGTCGTCGGTGACGATCTGGAGCAGGGTCGATCCGGGCAGCTTCCACTCGTCGGACGGGTCCGGGTTGTCGGCAACGACGCTGTCCGACCGGTCGGGGCGGCACTTCGCGACGCGCACATGAGCGCTGATGATGGCGGTGAGGTTCCCCGCACCGATGTCGTCCAGGTCATCGCTGTGCTGATGCTCGAGGTAGCGCGCAACCAGGTCGGCCGGGGCACCTGCCCGGCCCAGGGCTTCACGATCGAACCTCTCGACAACCGTCGCGATCGTGGGCTGATCGCTCGTCACCGCATGCAACATCAGGCAAACCTCCGCTGGGCGGCGCCACTGCAGCCCCGGCTGCCACGATAACCGCATCCGGTCCGCCACAATGGACGGCATGCAGCTCACCGCCCAGCAAGATTTCGCCGCGCAGCCGTCGCAGGTCGCCGCGATGCTCATCGACCGCGTCTTCCTGGAGAGGGTTTGCGTCGCCTCCGAGGCGGAGAAGCACTCCGTGACGGTGGATGGTGCCCACACCACGGTCTCCCGGACGCTCCCGGCGCCCTCGTCCGTCACGAAGTTCACCGGCAGCACGGTCACGATCCTCGAGGACCTCGTCTGGTCGGAGGCCGCCGCGGACGGTTCCCGAACGGCGAGGTTCTCCCTCAAGGTCCAAGGGCTGCCCGTCGAGATGCTGGGCACGGCCCGGCTCGCGCCAGGAGGCAGGGGCACCCGCGTCGACTACTCCGGTGACCTCACGGTGAACATCCCGTTCGTGGGCAAGAAGCTCGAGCAGTCAGCAGCCCCGGCGGTCCTGGACGGGATCGGTCTGCAGCAGCGCGTCGGCGACGACTGGCTGGCCGGCACGTCCTGATCCGAGACACGCCGAACCCCGGAGACGGCTCGCGCCCGGCACGTGATGTGCCGGGCGCGAGGCGTTCGTACAGGTCCTGGATCAGGCCGCGAGGCGGTACCCCTGGTCGAGCCGGTCAGCGAGACGCAGGCTCTGCTCGGCAGTGGCTCGGATCAGGCGCGCGCTCCATGTCCGGGTCACGGGCAGGGCCGGGGTGAACCGGCCCTCCACGGGCTCGGGCACGATGCGCAGGTCGCGCTCCGCCATGAGGATCTGGTTCGTCAGCTGGATTGTCATCTCTTCCTCTTCCTTCTTCGTCAGTTCTTGGGAGCCGGTCCGGTGCTCGACCGGACGATGAGCTCGACGGGCAGCGTGATCTGCCGTTGTGGATAGTCGGGATCCATGGCGAGCCGCCCGATGAGGCGGCCCTTGTCGGTGATGGGCTGGTGGACGCTCGTCATCCCCAGGAAGGCGGCATCGGGGATGTCGTCGAAGCCGACGATCGAGATGTCCCGTCCGGGTGTCAGCCCCCGCTCGGACGCGGCATCCCAGACGCCCAGGGCGAGAACGTCGCTGAGTGCCACGATCGCGGTCGGCCGGTCCTGCACGTCGAGCACTGCAGCAGCCGCTTCCCGGCCCGCCTGCCGGGTGCAGTCCCGCGCCAGCGCCACCTGGAGGTGCGCTCCGGGAAGCTTCTCCCACAGGCCCCTGACGCGCTCCGTCTCCCAGGGCTGGGGCGTGATCCGGCTGTCGAGGCGGTCCGGCGAGTAGTCGAAGACGTCGACGTCCTCGTCCGTGTCGGCCGGGGCGATCACTGCTATGCGGTGGTGCCCCAGCTGGGCAAGGTGCTTACCGACCAGACGCCCAGCCTTGGCGTCGTTGATCGTCACCCAGTCGTCCTCCGGCGAGGGCTCTGTCCGGACGATGCGGACCCCACGCTGGCGAAGAGCCTCGATCTCGGACTCCTGGCCGTAGGTCGGGCCCACGACGAGCGCATCGATCGCGGCACGGCGCACGACCTGGTTGTCCTCCTCGTCAGCGGCAGGAGCACGAAGAAGCAGTACCGATGCCCCGTACACCTCGACCGCCTCGCTCAGACCGGCAAGCAACATGATCGAGTACGGGTCCGAGAAGGCTGAGGAGATCCCGCCGCGGAACAGGAAGCCACACACGTCGGTCTTCCCTGACCGCAGGGCCCGGCCGGCCGCGCTCGGGCCGCAGTAGCCCAGGTCCTTAGCCGTGGCGAGGATCTGGTCACGCAGCTCGGAGGACAGCCGGTCAGGTTTGCTGTACGCGTTGGAGACCGTCGTGACGGAGACACCCAGCTTGTTCGCCAGCGTCTTCATCGTCACCGCGGTGAGCTTCTCACCCATGGCAACCTCCAGTTGATCGATGAAGTTAACGATACACTTTATCGATCAACAGCGCAACCTCGGGCTGCGTTCCTACGACGCGCGAGTCTTCCTCTCCTCCTCGGCGCGGCGAGCCTTGGCGGCTTCGACCGACGCCCGGAGCGCGGCGACGAGGTCGACGACGTTCGTCTCGCCCGACGTGGCCTGCTCCGACTCCGGGATCTCGACTCCGTCGAGCTTCGAGGCGACGACGGTCTCGAGCGCCTCGCGGTAGGCGTCCTTGAAGTCGTCGGGTG
>DAIEHO010000090.1 GCA_027353565.1 Propionibacteriaceae bacterium | reverse complement strand
GCCAGACCCGCGTACGTGCCGCGCAGGTGCTCGGGGACCTGGGGATGCAGGCGCGTGTAGCCCTTGACGTGGAGCTCGTAGATGACGCTGTCGGACATCGGCCGCCGCTCGACCGGTGTCGGAGGGGGTGTGGGTGCGACGACGACGGACAACGGGACCGCCAGGAACGAGTCGGTGGGGTCGAGGAGATAGTTGGACTCGGCCCTGTGGTCCCTGATCGGGCCGGCGTAGTCGACCCCGCCCGTGTACGCGCGTGCGTACGGGTCCATCAGCAGACGCGCCGGGTTGAAGCGCTGGCCCGACTCCGGATCCCACGGGCCGTGGACGCGGTAACCGTACAGAGCGCCGTCGCCGACACCCTCGACCCAGGTGGTCCAGACGCCGTCCGCGGATGCCTCGAGGTCGATGTTGTGCTGGCTGCGATCGGGCGCGACAAGGGCGAGCTCGACCCGCGTCGCCCGGGGAGCCCACAACGAGAACGACGTCCCGTTGTCGTCCACATGAGCGCCGAGCGCTGCGTCCGGCGCCGGCGCCGGCAGTGCCTCCAGGCTCATCAGTACCTCGTATCGGGGCCGAAAGACTTCACCCCCGGTGCCAGAGGCTCCGGGTTCGACCAGTCGCGTGGCGTGACTTTACAGGGGCGTGGTGGATCGTCCCAATCGCGTCGTGGTCCACGGTGGGCGCTCGTCAAGTCGTCCAGACCACTGTCGTCGGGTCCGCCACGAGGTCGATGGTGCCGACGGCCTGGATGTTCGGCAGGTCCTGGGAGACCGTCACGGCTCCGTCGAGGTAGGAGATCCGCATCGTCAGGGGCACCTCGACCGTGCTGTGTGACACGTCTGTGGCGGAGATCGTGATCTTGACGCCGTCGGCCGGGTGTGACAGGACCGTCCAGACGACCGTGCTGGGGTCGGCGGTCGTCACCGTGAGCTTGAACGGGCAGCCGGCCGGGGTGAACGACTTCTCCGCGGCACACGCCTCGAGGGAAGCGGTCACCGCGGTGGCCACGGCGTTCCGGCCGGCGTCCGAGACCGCGAGCGTGAGGTCGTTCGCCGAGGGTGCGTCAGCGAGCCGCTTCACGACCAGCGACCCCGTGCCGTAGCGCACGTGGTCGGACACCGTCGTCAACGGATAGCTGCCGGGAAGCAGCATGACGGTGTCGGTCGTGACGGCGGTCCCGGCGATGCTGAGGGGGAGCTGCTTCCGGATGCCGTCCTTGAGCGCGATCCCGCCGGAGTTGAGGGACGTCGAGATCTTGTAGCCGTTGCCGACGGGCTCCACGGAGATCCGGTCGGTCACCATCTCGCCGCCCAGCTTGTACGAGACGGGCACGACCGTCGAGTCGGTCGCCGGCACGCTGATCTCCGTGATCGCGCTGGTCGAGTGGCCCGCCGCGAGGATTGCGTCGGTGATGAACGTCGTGTCGGCGGGGGTGGTCGCGAGCTCGGCGAGGGCAGCCTTGGCGTCGTTGTCGCGAACCGCCCGGAAGAACCGGAGCACGGTGTCCGAGGGAGCCGTCCCACCGCTCGCGCCCGAGAGGACCCGTCCGGTGATGGCGCCGGCCGTGATGGCCAGAGCCGCGACGATGGCGAAGACCATCCAGCCCCTCACGGTGGGGTGTCGGCGTTCGGTCGTGGGTTCGCTCATCATCACCTCCTAGGGCTGGTAAAGGCTATCGAAACCGGTGGCCCTACGATCCGTGCATGAAAGGTCTCCCAGCGACGGGCATCGGATCGTGGCCCCAGATGACGATCGACGACGCGGTACGTCAGTCCACGGAGCTGTGGGACCTGCCGTACCTCCCCGAGATCCCCGCTCGAGGGCCGGGGGCCGAGATGGTCGGTCGAGCGCTGGGCCTGCTGGAGATCGGCATGGAGCGCGGTACCAGCCGTTGGCGGGTCTCCGCCTCGTCCGGGCAGGAGCAGCGGCGGGCGAAGGCGATGCTTCGCGACGACCTTGACGTGCTCGCGGAGGTGCTCGACGGGTACGAAGGGCCCTTGAAGGTGTCGCTCACCGGCCCGTACACGCTGCTGGCGCTCGTCGACCTCCCGCGGGGCGAGCCGATGGTCATCGACCCCGGTGCCCGGCGGGACCTCGTACAGGCACATCTCGCCGCCGTGCGTGAGCTTGTGGCGCGAGTACGTGCTCTCGTCCCTGGAGCCCAGCCGGTGCTGCAGCTCGACGAGCCGGCCCTGGGCGGGGTCGCTGAGGGTGCCATCCGGTCATCGAGCGGCCTCCGGCAGTGCCCGCCGGTCGAGCCGGAGGAGTTCGGCCGTGCCTACGGAGCCCTGGCGTCGCTGGACCCCGGACTGGTCGTCCACAGCTGCGCGCCTGCGCCGTGGCGCCCGCTCATGGATGCCGGCGTCCACACCTTCGCCGTGGATGCCGAGCTTCCAGGGGAGGTCGACCTCCTGGCGGAGCACGTCGACGCCGGGGGAGACCTGTGGCTGGGCATCGTGCCGACGTCGTCCGGTGCCACGGTGCCGACCGCGGATCAGGTCGTGGCCCGTACCCTGGACTGGCTCCGTCCCCTCGAGCTGGGAGACCGGCTCTCGGGCCACCTCGCCCTGACCCCGGCGTGCGGTCTCGCCTCGTTCACGCCGGACGCAGCCGTCCGGGTTGCACGGACCCTGCGCGAGGCCTGCGGTCTCGTGGAGGAACGTCTGTTCTCCTAGGACCCGGATGTCAGAGGCCGCTGCTTAGATGGTCGCGTGGCAGACATCGAGAACTCGCCGGCCGACACGCCCGTCTCAGCCGTCCAGCGCCACGCGGAGCTGGCGCAGATCATCACGGACAACCGCTGGCGCTATTACGTGCTCGACCAGCCGACGATCTCCGACGGCGACTTCGACCGGTTGATGCGCGAGCTGGAGGCGATCGAGGACGAGCACCCCGGCCTGCGCACGCCGGACTCGCCGACCCAGCAGGTGGGCGGTGCCCCTGCGACGACCTTCTCGGCCGTCACCAACCTGCAGCCGATGATGAGCCTCGACAACGCGTTCGACCGTGAGGAGCTCGACGCCTGGAACGCCCGGGCCGTACGGGAGGGAGGGGCGGATGCGGTCGCCGCGTCGGGCTACCTGTGCGAGCTGAAGATCGACGGGCTCGCACTCGACCTCGTCTACGAGAAGGGCCGGCTCGTGCGGGCCGCGACCCGCGGCGACGGGCGCACCGGCGAGGACGTCACCGCCAACGTCCGCACGATCTCGGCGATCCCCGCCCAGCTCACCGGTGAGGCTCCGGACGTGCTCGAGGTGCGCGGTGAGGTGTTCCTTCCCGTGGCGGCCTTCGCCGACCTCAACGCGTCGCTGGTCGAGGCTGGCAAGGCTCCGTTCGCCAACCCCCGCAACTCGGCCGCGGGGTCCCTGCGTCAGAAGGACCCGCGGGTCACGGCCAGCAGGCCGCTGTCGTTCCTGTGCCACGGGCTCGGCGAGGCGACGGGAGTCCGTATCTCGACGCTGAGCGAGGCGTACGACCTGATGCGCGGCTGGGGACTGCCGACGAGCGAGCAGACCACGAAGTGCGCCACCATCGACGAGGTGTGGGCGTTCATCGTCTCCGCCGGTGAGCGCCGTCACACGTTCACCCAGGAGATGGACGGTGTGGTCGTCAAGCTCGACGATCGGCGCCTGCAGGACGAGCTCGGCTCCACGTCCCGCGCACCGCGCTGGGCCATCGCCTACAAGTACCCGCCCATCGAGGTCACCACGAAGCTGCTGGACATCGCCGTGAACGTGGGGCGTACCGGTCGGGTGACGCCGTTCGCGGTGATGACGCCCGTCGTCGTGGCAGGCAGCACCGTGTCGCAGGCGACGCTGCACAACGCCTCGGAGGTGAGGCGGAAAGGCGTGCTCATCGGAGACACGGTCGTGCTGCGCAAGGCAGGCGATGTCATCCCCGAGGTGCTCGGGCCGGTGGCCGCGCTGCGCGACGGCACCGAGCGGGCGTTCGTCATGCCGACCCACTGCCCTTCGTGCGGCACGGAGCTGCGCCCGGAGAAGGAGGGCGATGCCGACATTCGCTGCCCGAACCAGCGGTCCTGCCCATCCCAGCTCACCGAGCGGCTCTTCCACCTCGCCTCGCGGCAGGCGCTCGACATCGAGGTGCTCGGATGGAAGGCGGCCCAGGCGCTCCTCGAGGCCGGGCTCGTCACCGACGAGGGCGACCTCTTCTCCCTCACCGAGGCAGACCTGCTGAAGAGCTCGTTCTTCACGACCAAGGCGGGGGTCCTCTCGGCCAACGGGACCCGGCTGCTGAGCGAGCTCGAGGCGGCCAAGACCAAGCCGTTCTCCCGGTTCCTCGTCGCGCTCTCGATCCGCCACATCGGCAAGGGCGTGGCTCCGGACGTCGCGGCTGTCTTCCCCGACATCGAGTCCCTGGAGTCGGCGACGGACGAGGAGCTGTCCGGCGTCCCCGGCCTCGGCTCGATCCTCGCCACGTCGATCCGCGAGTGGTTCGCCGTCGACTGGCACCGGGAGATCGTGCGGAAGTGGCAGGCGGCCGGCGCCATGCTGCCGGCGAAGGCCTCAGAACCGGCCGAGCAGCTGCCGCAGACGCTGGAGGGCCTGAGCATCGTCGTCACCGGGTCGTTGCCCGGTTACACCCGCGACGGTGCCACCGATGCGATCGTCGCCCGTGGAGGCAAGGCCGTCGGCTCGGTCTCCAAGAGCACGGACTTCGTGGTGGTCGGTGACAACGCGGGCTCCAAGTACGACAAGGCGGTGGCCCTCAAGCGCCCGATCCTCGACGCGGCAGGCTTCGAGGTGCTGCTGGCCGAGGGTGCCGAGGCTGCCGCGGGGCTGGCGCGTTCCGAGTAGGCGGTTCGTACGGGCTCGCCTTCGCCGAGCCCGTACTCTGGTCGTCGTGGCACGACGAGTCTTCACCGACCTCGATCTGAACGCCCATGTCCCTGCCCGTGCCCAGCCCCGCATCGGTGAGTGGGGACCGATCAAGGTCCCGTCGACACGTGCGAAGAGGTGGGCACGCGTCTGGGTGGGCCTCACGGCCCTCGTCGTGACGAGCGCCCTGTTCGGGCTCGGCTACTGGGTGTTCACCAAGCTCAACGGAAGCTGAGCCGTCAGCGGGCGCCGGCGAGTGTCGCCAGATGCTGCAGCCGCACGAGCTCCACGGGAAGGTACGCGGGTCCGCCGTTGCGGCCGATGACGATCGCCCGACCGCCCGCCAGCGCAGCGACCGCGATGAGCGTGTCGCCCCAGCCTGGCTGCCAGCCCGCCGTGAGCTCTGTCGCGTACGTCGAGTCCATCGGGCCGAAGACCGCGAGGTCGGCGCCGTCGATCTCGGGCGCCATCGAGCTGCTCGACAGCACCGCACCGGCCGTGACATCGACGAGGACCGCCCACGTGGAGTGGAACACGATCGGTGA
>DAIEHO010000080.1 GCA_027353565.1 Propionibacteriaceae bacterium | reverse complement strand
CGCTGGGGCACCGAGAGTCGAGAACGCCCTCACGCAATGGGCTCGAACTCATGGAGGAACACCTCCTCCAGCGAGAGCTCGCGGCTGTCCAGCTCGACCACCGAGTGCTCCAGGAGCCGGCCGAGGAGCGGGCCGACGGAGCCCTGCACGGCGCAGCTCACCTTGTTGCCCTGCAGCTCGACGTCGGACACTCCGGGGAGCCCGGCGAGGAGTCCTGCCGCCGCGGGTCGGTCCAAGGTCGCCTGGACCCGATGCACCCTGGTCGTCCGCAGCTCATCCAGCGAGCCGATCCTGACCAGGTGCCCCTGCCGGATGAGGCCGATCCGGTTGCAGCCGAGCTCGACCTCGTTCAGCACGTGCGACGACAGCAGGACGCTGGCACCTCCACCCACGGCTTCCTTGACCAGACGCCAGAACTCCCGCTGCATCAATGGGTCCAACCCCATCGTCGGCTCGTCCAGGATCAGGACCTCCGGTGAGTGCATGAACGCCTGGATCAACCCGACCTTCTGCTTGTTCCCGTGGGAGAGGTCCGAGTACCTCCGGTTGAGGTCGAGCTCGAGGCGTGCCGCAAGGCTTCGGATCCGCGCGGGGTCGACGCCCCCACGAAGACCCGAGAGGAGGTCGAGCACATGGCGAGCGCGTGCCCCCGGGAACTGCGGCAGCTCCCCCGGCAGGTAGCCCACCCGGCGCTTGATGGCGATGCTGTCGACGTGGGTGTCCATCCCGAGCACATCCGCCCTGCCTCTGGTCGGCCGGATGAGATCCATCAACAGGCGGATCGTGGTGGTCTTCCCCGCACCGTTGGGCCCGATGAACCCGAAGACCTCACCGGGCGACAGGTCGAGGTCCAGGTCGAAGAGGCCGCGACCCTGGCCGTAGTCCTTCGTGAGACCACTGCAGAGGATCGCGGACGCTGCCTCAGTCGGAATTCCGTGTCGTGGTCCGGGCATCAGCTGACCTCGTTCGCTGGGAGACCTCGTGAACCCATGATCCGCCGACTCGCCCGCTCGCGCCGGTGATCACGTACATCGCCTCCGTCGAGGACCGCTCAGGGGCAGGATTGCTGGTGAGGCGACGGCATGAAGAGGTATCTGGAGTGGGCGAGGCGTGAACCCAGCACGTGGCGGCTCGTGGTCACCCTCGTCCTGGCCGCAAGCATCTTCCTGGCAGGCCTGCCACTGCTGATCGCCGCAGCCGGCCGCTGGCTCGATCGTTCGCTGGGCCTGCCGTCGCTCACCGCGGGCACGGCGGTCCGTGTCGTCGCGATGGTGCTCATCGTGGCCGGCGGTGTCCTCGCCAGCTGGGCCGTCCTGGCCGAGGCGCGGATCGGCCACGGAACTCCGGTCCCGATGATCCCGACACAGCGCCTGGTGGTGGTGCCGCCCTTCACGTACTGCCGCAACCCGATGGTCCTGGGAACCGTGC
This sequence comes from Propionibacteriaceae bacterium, assembly GCA_027353565.1. Taxonomy (GTDB): domain Bacteria; phylum Actinomycetota; class Actinomycetes; order Propionibacteriales; family Propionibacteriaceae; genus Fen-668. The sequence continues at coordinate 8,093 of DAIEHO010000080.1, read as the reverse complement.
TCGGCTACCTGGGCCTCAGCATCTGGTTGGCGTCGGTGTCGGCGATCGGGCTCGTGCTGGTGCTCGCCGTCCTGCTGCTGCTCTACGCGAAGGTGATCGAGGAGGGCGAGCTGGAGGCCCGCTTCGGGGACGAGTACGTGCAGTACAGGCGAACAACCCCCTTCCTCATCCCCCGGCTCTCGCGCCGGCCGTGAAGCAGGGGAACCGACCTCGTCTACTTGTCCCGTTCGTTGGCCGCCAGCTGGCCGCAGGCTCCGTCGATCTCGCGGCCGCGCGTGTCCCGTACGGTCACCGGCACTCCGTGGTCGGCCAGACGACGGACGAACTCCGCCTCGTCCTCCGGGCGGGACGCGGTCCACTTGGAACCAGGCGTCGGGTTGAGGGGGATGAGGTTGACGTGGACCCAGCCCCAGTCGCCTCGAGCCTGCAGGACCTTCGCCAGCCGGTCGGCGCGCCAGGCCTGGTCGTTGATGTCCTTGATGAGCGCGTACTCGATGGACACGCGCCGCTTCGTCTTCTCCGCGTACCGCCAGGCCGCGTCGACGACCTCGGCGACCTTGTGCCGTGTGTTGATCGGAACGAGCGTGTCGCGCAGCTCGTCGTCGGGCGCATGAAGCGACACCGCCAGGGTGACGGGGATCCCGGAGTCGGCCAGCTGGTCGATCCGCGGTACGAGACCGACGGTGGACACCGTGACACCACGCGCCGAGATGCCGAGGCCGTCGGGTTCGGGCGAGGTGATCGCCCGTACGGACCTCATCACCGCGTTGAAGTTGGCCATGGGCTCGCCCATCCCCATGAACACCACGTTGTTGAGCCGTCCCGGGCCGCCGGGGATCTCCGCCGCGGCGAGGGATGCGGCCGCCGCACGCACCTGGTCGACGATCTCGGCGGTGCTGAGGTTGCGGTCCAGGCCGCCCTGTCCGGTCGCGCAGAAGGGGCACGCCATGCCGCACCCGGCCTGCGAGGAGACGCAGAGCGTCGACCTCACGCCGTGCGAGCCGGGAGTGCCGTCGCGACGCAGCCCGTACCTCATGAGCACCGACTCCACCAGCGTGCCGTCGTGCAGCTTCCAGAGCGTCTTGACCGTGGCGCCGCCGTCGCACGAGACATCGCGCACGTAGGTGAGAAGCGGTGGGAACAGCGCTTCGCGGATCGGTTCACGAAGACCGGACGGCAAGTCGGTCCACGTCAGGGGGTCGACGCTGAGGCCGGAGTAATAGTGGGTCGAGAGCTGCTTGGCCCGGAATGCCGGCAGGCCGAGATCGGTCACCGCGGAGGCCCGCTCGTCCGGGGCGAGGTCGGCGAAGTGGCGTGGAGGCTTCCCCCGCTTGGGAGCGGCGAAGTTCAGCTGCAGCGGGCCGGGCTCAGGCATTCGGCACCAGCAGATGCAGCAGCAGCCACCCGACAGGAGCGGTGTACAGGATGGAGTCGATCCGGTCGAGGAATCCGCCGTGACCGGGGAGGAATCCGCTCATGTCCTTGATGCCGAGATCGCGTTTGACCATCGACTCGACGAGGTCGCCGAGAGTGCCGACGAGCACCATGACGATGCCGAACAGCAGTGCGGCCCACAGCGGTCCGCCGAGCAGCAGGTCCACTGTGAGCCACCCGACGACCATGGCCAGGACCAGGGATCCTGCGAGCCCCTCCCATGTCTTCTTCGGCGAGATCACCGGAGCGAGCTTGTGCCGCCCGAGGGTCACGCCCGCGACGTACCCTCCGACATCGCTCGCAACGACGCACAGGGTCATGGCTGCGATGCGGAGGTTGCCGTGCGTCTCGCCCGAGGCCAGTGGCAGGAACGCGCCGAGGAGGGTGACGTACGCGATCCCCAGGAGGCTGGCCGACGCGTCGCGTACGTAGTGGAGAGGCCCGCCTCTCAGGCGCCATCCGAGCGCCGCGACTGACGCGAACGCCATCGGTGCCATCACGAGAAGGACTGTGTCCTCGGCGCTCTTGCCGGCGGCGAAGTAGGCACCGATCGCTGTGAGCCCACCACCGACGGCGACGGGGACGATCGCCGACGAGCCGCGGCCGTGCATCACCAGGGCACGATGCAGCTCGATGGTGCCGAAGACGATGCACACGACGACGAGGACCACGAACCCTGGCACGAAGTACAGCAGGGACAGCACGACCCAGGCGATCAGCAGCAGGCCGACGCCGATCGCCGCCGGGAGATTCCGGCCCGCTTTGGCGTTCACCCGGTCCACCGCCTCCCTGGCGTCGTCCAGGGGGGAATGCTCGTCCCTCGTCTGCTCCACCTGGATCAGAGCTCGAGGAGCTCTGCCTCCTTGTGTTTCAGCAGCTCGTCGACCGAGTCGGTGTGCTTCTTCGTCACCTGGTCGAGCTGCTTCTCGGCGCGCGACGCATCGTCCTCGGACACGTCGTGGTCCTTGACGAGCTTGTGGATCGTGTCGAGTGCGTGGCGCCGCGTGTTCCGGACGGCGACGCGACCTTCCTCCGCCTTCGCGCGAGCGAGCTTCGTGTACTCCTTGCGGCGGTCCTCGGTGAGCACCGGCAGGACCACGCGGATCGTGTTGCCGTCGTTGGACGGGTTCACGCCCAGGTCCGAGTCGCGGATCGCCCGCTCGACGGCCGCCAGGGAGCCACGGTCGTACGGTGTGATGAGGATCGTGCGCGCCTCGGGCACCTGGAACGACGCCAGCTGCTGCAACGGGGTCGGGGTGCCGTAGTACTCGACCATGATCTTGCTGAACATGGCCGGGTGGGCGCGGCCGGTACGGATCGCCGCGAACTCCTCACGAGCGAACTCGACGGCGGTGTCCATCTTGTGGTCGGCGTCGCGAACGATGTCGGCGGTCACTTCTGGTCCCTTCGGATGGTGATGTTCGAACCGTACTGCACCTCAGGCGTGGACGAAGGTGCCGATCGGCTCCCCCGCCACCGCGCGCAAGATGTTGCCCGGCTCGTCCAGGTTGAAGACAAGCATGCTGATGTTGTTGTCCCGGGCCAGGCTGATCGCGGTGGCATCCGCCACCTTGAGGTCCTTCGCGAGGTACTCGTCGTACGTGAGGTCGGTGTAGCGCTTGGCGTCCGGGTTGGTGCGCGGGTCGTCGTCGTACACGCCGTCGACCCCTTGCTTCGCCAGCAGGATGATCTCGCAGCCGACCTCGAGCGCGCGCTGCGCGGCGACCGTGTCGGTCGAGAAGAACGGCATCCCGGATCCCGCTCCGAAGATGACGACGCGGCCCTTCTCCATGTGCCGGACGGCGCGACGCGGGATGTACGGCTCGGCGACCTGCCCCATCGTGATCGCAGTCTGGACGCGGGTCTCGACACCGGCCTTCTCGCAGAAGTCCTGGAGTGCCAGGCAGTTCATCACCGTGCCCAGCATGCCCATGTAGTCGGCGCGCGCACGCTCCATGCCGCGCTGCTGGAGCTCGACACCCCGGAAGAAGTTGCCCCCACCGACGACGATCGCGACCTGTACGCCGCTCTTCACGACCTCGGCGATCTGCGCGGCGATGGAGCTGATGATGTCGGGATCGACGCCGAGCCGGCCTCCGCCGAACGCCTCGCCGGAGAGTTTGAGCAGGACCCTCTTGTACGCCATCCGTCCTACCCCTCGTGTCGCGTCGCATGCTGCTGGTCATGAACGTGCGCCGCCACCCCCCAAGGGGCAGCGGCGCACGTCACTCTACCGGCCGGAGCCGGTCCGTCAGATCAGGACCCGGCAGCGAAGCGTACGAACCGGGTGATCTCAATGCCCTTGCTCTTCAGCAGGGCGCCCACGCTCTGCTTGTCATCGGAGATCGACGGCTGCTCGAGCAGGCAGTAGTCCTTGTAGTAGGCGCCTACGCGGCCCTCGACGATGCGGCTGATGGCGGCCTCGGGCTTTCCCTCCTCGCGCGCGGTCTCCTCAGCGATGCGGGTCTCGTTGGCGACGACGTCCGCCGGGACGTCCTCCTTGGTGAGGTACTGCGGCGACATCGACGCGATCTGCAGAGCGATGTTGTGCGCAGCGGCCTCGTCCGCACCGACGAACTCGACGAGCACGCCCACCTGGGGCGGGAGGTCCTTGGAACGCTGGTGAAGGTACGAGTGGGTCGTACCGTCGAAGCGCGCCACGGCCACGAGCTCGATCTTCTCGCCGATCTTCGCAGCCAGGGCGGCCACAGCGTCGGCAACGGTCTGGCCCGACGCGAGCGTGACGCCCTGGGCGGACTCGATCGAGTCCGCACCGGCCTTCTCGACCGCGTTGACGATGTCCTCGGCCAGAGTGACGAACTCGTCGTTCTTGGCGACGAAGTCGGTCTCGGCGCCGAGCTGGATGAGCGCGGAGCCGGCGGCCGCCACGATGCCGTTGGAGGCATCGCGGTCGGAACGCTTGGCGAGCTTCGCGGCACCGGTGATCCGGAGCAGCTCGGCGGCCCGGACGAAGTCGCCATCAGCCTCGGTCAAGGCCTTCTTCGCGTCCATCATCCCGGCACCGGTCTGGTCCCGGAGCTTCTTCACATCGGCAGCAGTGATTGCCATGTCAGGTGTACGTCCTCGTGTGGTTCTGGATGGGTGTCAGTTGGCGGAGTCGGCCGCAGCCTCGTCAGCGACGGGCTCGTCAGCGGCGACAGCCTCGGCTGCCTCGACCGCGGGCTCCTCGACGACAACAGCCTCAGCAGCCTCGACCGCAGGCTCGTCGACGACAACAGCCTCAGCAGCCTCGACCGCAGGCTCCTCGGCCACGACGGCCTCAGGCTCGGCGGCGACAGGCTCAGCCTCGGCGGTGACGTCAGCGGTCACCGCGTCGGCGTTGCCCAGGAGCTCGCGCTCCCACTCGGGCATGGGCTCGGACACGGCCTCTTCGCCCGTCTGGGCGACAGCCGAACGCGACAGGAGCCCGTCGGCGACGGCGTCTGCGATCACACGGGTCAGCAGGCCGACGGAGCGGATGGCGTCGTCGTTGCCGGGGATCGGCCAGTCGACCTCGTCGGGGTCGCAGTTCGTGTCGAGGATGCCGATGATCGGGATGTGCAGCTTGCGCGCCTCGTCGACCGCAAGGTGCTCCTTCTTCGTGTCGACGATCCAGACCGCCTGCGGGACGCGGCCCATGTCGCGGATGCCGCCGAGGGTCTTGGCGAGCTTCTCCTTCTCGCGGCGGAGGCCCAGGAGCTCCTTCTTCGTCAGACCTGAGGCCGCGACGTCGTCGAAGTTCATCGCCTCGAGCTCTCGGAGCTTCTGGATCCGCTTGAGCATCGTCGGGAAGTTGGTGAGCATGCCGCCCAGCCAGCGCTGGTTCACGTACGGCATGCCGACGCGGCTGGCCTGTTCGGCGACGGCCTCCTGCGCCTGCTTCTTCGTTCCGACGAAGAGGACCTGTCCGCCCTTGCCGACCGTGTCCTTGATGAAGGCGTACGCCTGGTCGATGTAGGTCAGCGACTGGTGGAGGTCGATGATGTAGATGCCGTTGCGCTCGGCGAGGATGAACCGCTTCATCTTGGGGTTCCAGCGACGGGTCTGGTGCCCGAAGTGGACGCCACTCTCGAGGAGCTGGCGGGCGGTGACAACGGCCATGGCCGTTCCTTTCTGTGCGAGCGGGAGTGACCCCGTCGCGAGGTTTCATCGGCCCCGAGCCATTCGGTGCCGCCTGATGCCGACGTCCAGTCTCGCCCGGCTTCCCGGGACCAAGAGACCGCGACCCTCACATCGAGGTGAGCCGGCATGCGATAGTCGACCGGCACGAACCGGTCGCCGGGGGCATTCTACGGCCACGAGCTCCGTGGACCCAACTCCGAGGCGTCGTGCCCTAGTCGGCTTGTCCACAACCGCCCGCACTGTCCACAGCTCCCAGGTCGGATGACGGATCGTACGGTCCCCGTCCCATGGTCCGGGCATGAGGACAACGCTCCGGATCTCCCTGACCCTGCTCACCGTTCTCGCTGTCGTGTGCGCTCCGTCCCACGCGTCAGCGGCGACCGTGCTGCCGAACGGGGTGCAGCCGGTCCCTGGGCCCGTCGTCACCCGGTTCGACCGACCGGATGTGGCGTGGGGGTCGGGACATCGCGGTGTGGACCTCGCAGGACGTCCCGGCGAGACGGTCCGCGCGGCTGCGCACGGCACTGTCACGTTCGCCGGGGACCTTGCGGGACGAGGCGTCGTCGTGGTGGACCACGGCATGGTGAGAACCACATACGAACCGGTCGCCGCCACGGTGCTCGCCGGTGAGATGGTCGGGCTCGGGCAGCCGATCGGCCGGCTCCAGGCGGGGCACGCTTCGTGCCCCGGCACGACCTGCCTTCACTGGGGCCTGCGAGAGGGCGACACCTACCTCGACCCGTTCCTGCTGCTCGGCGCGCCGATCCGGCTGCTGCCAGCCTCGGCCTCGCCGGTGCTGCGGGCAACGGCGGTCTCAGGGTCCTCAAGCGTCTCCGACAGCGGGCTTGTGCTGCCGGTGACGGGGCCAGTGACCTCCGCGTTCGGCATGCGGCGCCACCCGGTCACGGGCCTCTGGACACTGCATGACGGCACGGACCTCGGCGCCGAGTGCGGAACCCCGATCCGAGCCGCGGCGTCCGGCACCGTGGTAGCGCTGACGGTCTCGAGCACCTGGGGGAACAGGCTCGTCATCGACCACGGACCGGGACACGCCGGTCCACTCGTGACGGCGTACAGCCACGCCGAGGGATTCGGTGTGGCTGTGGGCAGCCGCGTCTCAGCCGGCCAGGTGGTGGGCACGGTGGGGCGGACGGGCCTCGCCACGGGCTGCCACCTCCACGTCCAGGTCTGGGTCGCAGGACGGCTGGTCGACCCCTCACTGGTCCTCGCATGACCAGCCCCACGTGGCGCATGCGGCCTGTTGGCCGACTGGTCGGAGCGGCGCCTTGCGCGGACGTGTCACGGGACACACCCTGGCTGGGTGAGCACCGGACCCGGCATCGACAGCGGCGGTCGCGGGCCTCAGGGCAGCCCCATCCCCGTCGACGGCCCCGCAGCCGTGGCTCCCCGCGGATCGGTGCCTCCGGTGCTCGGCGAGGTCGCGGCGGCCTACCTCGGCCACCTGGCCAACCGGAACGTGTCCCCGCACACACTGCGCGCGTACAGGGGCGACCTCGAGGCGCTCGACGCCTGGCTCGTAGGGAACGGCTACGTCCGGGTGGAAGAGGTGGACCTGCGGGCACTCCGGGCATGGCTCGGGACCTTGTCGGTGGCAGGCGCCGAAAGGACGACCCTCGCCAGACGAGCGGCATCCGTACGTGGCTGCTTCTCCTGGGCCCACGCGCACGGCCTGCTGGGGTCCGACCCGGCGCTGTCGCTCAGATCGCCGCGACCGTCGAGGCGGCTCCCGGAGACGCTCAGCCAGGGGGAGACATTCGAGATGCTGCGATCGGCGATCGCCGTGGCGGCCGAGGACGACTCGGCTCGCGGCGCACGCGACGTGGCGATCCTCGAGCTGCTGTACGCCAGCGGAATCCGTGTGTCGGAGCTCTGCGGCCTCGACGTGGGTGACCTGGACGAGGCGCGCCAGACGGTACGGGTGCTGGGCAAGGGCGACAAGGAGCGCGTCGTACCCATGGGCGCGCCGGCGCGTCGGGCGCTCGACACGTGGCTCGAACGACGCGGCGAGCTGGTCACGGCACGGTCCGGTGCGGCGCTGTTCGTGGGAGAACGGCTCGGCCACCGCATCGACCCGAGGATCGTACGGCGCGTGGTCCATCGCGCCGTCGGGCTGGTGGAGGGGGCGCCGGACATCGGACCCCACGGTCTGCGACACGCCATGGCGACGCACCTGCTCGAGGGAGGCGCCGACCTCCGCACGGTCCAGGAGCTCCTGGGCCACGCATCCCTCGCGACCACCCAGGTGTACACGCACGTGAGCGGCGAGCGGCTGCGCACGGCGTTCGCCCAGGCCCACCCGAGGGCCTGACCACCAGGCCCCGTACCTCCCCCCAGCGCCGCGAGAGCCACGGGTCTTCTGTGCGGAGGGCGGCTGGGCCCGTTCCCGCGCCTTCCTGAGCACCCCCTGCCATACGCTCTGGAGCACCGTTGCCAGGGCTTCTGAAGCACCGTTGCCACGGCTTCTGAAGCACCATTGCCAGGGCTTCTCGAGCGACGGATACTCGTGGCATGGCGTA
>DAIEHO010000051.1 GCA_027353565.1 Propionibacteriaceae bacterium | reverse complement strand
ACGCGAGCGTGAGACCGGTGTCGACGATGTCCTCGACGACGAGCACATGTCGGCCGAGCAGGTTGGAGTTGAGGTCCTTGAGGATGCGGACCACACCCGAGCTCGAGGTACCCGAGCCGTACGACGAGATCGCCATCCAGTCCATCTCCCAGTGGATGCTCAGCGCCCTGGACAGGTCGGCCATCACCATCACCGCGCCGTTGAGCACGCCGACCAGCAGCAGGTCCTCGCCGCGGTAGTCCGCGTCGATCAGGCCTGCGATCTCCAGGAGCCGCTCGTCGATCTGGCTCTTGGTGTACAGCACTTGGGACAGGTCATCGGAGACATCGCGCAGATCCACGCGGAAACCCTAGCCCAGCCCGGTCGACAGCCTTGTCGCAGGTCGCTGCGCGTACTCATGGAGTCGAGGGCAGCACGCTCTCGAGGGTGACGAGCGTGTAGCCCTGCGCGCGGACCGCGTCGATCACCCGCGGCAGCGCATCCGCGTCGAACGTCGTGCCGTCGTCCGGGTTCGACCCGACGTGCATGAGCACGATGGCCCCCGGCCGCAACGCCCCGACCACGCGCTGCAGGACGCCGTCGGCGCTCATCCCGCCCGCCATCCCTTCCCAGCCAAGGGTGTCGACGGTCCACCGGAACGGCACGTAGCACTCGGCGTTCGCCAGGGAGATCGTCGCGGCGTTCACCGCGCCGTAGGGGAAGCGGAAGTACGGATGGGGGTCCACCCCGGTCACGGTCCGGATCGATGCTGCCCCCGTCCGGATCTCGCCCAGCACCTGTGCGGTCGTCAGCCGGGTGAGGTCCACGTGGTTCTGGGTGTGGTTCCCGATCGGGTACGTGGTGGCGATCTGACGCGACGCCGCAGGGAAGGAGCTCACGAACGCTCCCGTGAGGAAGAACGTCGCGGTCGCCCGCCGCTCGGACAACGTCGCGAGGATCGGGGCGACGCCGTTGGCGTTCGCACCGGCGTCGAAGGTCAGCGCCACCACCTTCGCCGCCCCCGGAACCGCGGTGAGGTCCCTGCCGAGGAGAGCGGTCGGGATGCCGCAGCTCGTCGTGGAGGTGGTCACGCGCGACGTGGAGGTCGTCTCCGAGGCGCTGGGGATCGCGGTCGTACGGGCGACCGCGGATGTCGCGGGGGCAGCTGTGGTCGCCGACGGTGAGCTCGGGGGCATGCCCGTGGGGAGCTCTGTCAGCGTGGTCCATGTCGCGGCGGCCGCCGACGAGGTGCTTCGTGAGGCGGAGGGAGCAGCCGCGGTGGCGGCGGTCGGCATGGCTCGAGGTGTGGCGCACCCGGCGCCGATCACCATCACGAGTGCCGCGGCGTAGAGCAGAGATCCGAGCCTCCTGCTCATGGCCTCAGTCTACGTCCGAGCGGTCCGGCTGAGACGTCCGACGGGCTGAAGCCCTCACCGCACAACGGCGAGTGCCCCGTCCCTGCGGACGATCCGTGCGCCCGGGACGTCCACCCCCTGCTGGCCGCGCCAGTCGGTGACCAGCTCGGCCACAGCCCGTACGTGACCGGCGGTGACATCAGCCACGCCTTCTCGGCGCAGCCACGTCAGCAGGGCCCGGTCGCGAAGGGCACGGTCAGCGGTCACCAGTGGCTCGACCGCCAGGCTCTGGTCAGGGCACGACGCGGCCAGCAGCAGGCGCGCGGCCAGGGCGTCGAGCAGGTCCGCGTCCGCGCGACAGAGCTCGGCCGTACGGGCGAGGGCCTCGGGAAGACCCGGGCCGAGCGCCTCCGACAGCGTCGTCAGGGCTCCCCTGAGCCGGCTCCGGCTGTACGAGGGGTCGACGTTGTGCGGGTCGTTCCACCACTGGAGGCTCGCCTCCCGGCACGCCGCCTCGGTCTCCGCGCGCCGCACCCCCAGGAGCGGCCGCAGCAACCGCCCTTGTCGCTCAGACATCCCGGCGAGCGAGCGGGTCCCGGAGCCGCGCGCAAGGCCCAGCAGCACGGTCTCCGCCTGGTCGTCGAGCGTATGGCCGACGAGCACGACGGCGTCGCGATCGGCGAGGAGGGCGCGGTAGCGGGCGACCCGTGCGTCGGCCTCCGGTCCGTCACCCCGCGGGGTCACCTCGACCGGTACCACCTGTGCCGGGACGCCCAGCGACTCCACCTGGCCCCTCGCCCGTTCGGCGACCGCCGCCGACCCGTCCTGCAACCCGTGGTCGACGACGATGGCGGTCACAGCCAGCCCGGCCAGCTCGTCGACGCGCCGAGCGCACCACGCGGCGCCTGCTGCGAGGGCGAGCGAGTCGGCTCCCCCGGAGACGCCCACGACGATGCGCTGTACGGGTCGGGGCGGGGCTGACCTGCCTGCGGGCAGGCCGTCGGCGACGATGTCGCGCAGCGCCCTGCGCACCGCCTGTGCGACTTTCAGCTCGGCGGGCCCCAGCTCCTGGCGTGCCATCAGCAGACCCGGTCCACCCATGCGCCCGGCTCGGCGATCTCGGCGCTCGTGGGCAGGTGCTCGACCCGCTCGTACACGCGGTTGAGCCCCTCGACCCCCACGCGGTCGATGACCGCACGGCAGAACGCGGCGCCGTCGGTGTACTGGGCGTGCTTCACGTCGAGCCCCATGACGCCGCGCATGACGGCATCAAGCCCGGGCGCCGTGCGGCGGCCGTCGAACTTCTCCCGCAGGGTCGCGACTCCGGCGACCGCGTCCGTACGGTCCATCATCACGTCCGCATAGCCCTCGATGAGACTCATCACGGCGGTCACCCCTGCGAGCGCGGCGCGTCCGTCCGGCCCGAGGGCGACCTCGGCGAGGCTCAGTGCCTTCCCGCCCCGAAGGACCCCGAGGAGCGACGGTGACTCGGCTTCCACGACCGTGGCGACCAGAGTGCGCAGATGCTCGGGCAGCCATGGCGCCTGCCCGAACTGGTAACGGTGCGTCACCTCGTGGATGCACACCCACAGCCGGAACGCGTCCTTGTCGACGCCCATGCTGCGCTCCACAGCGGCGATCGTCGGGGCGACGAGGAGAAGCCGCGGCACCTCCGCATACGGGTCGTACTGGCCAAGCACCCGCCCGGACACCCAGGCGAGGACGGTGCCCACCTGGACCGCGGTCGCCTGCCCGGCGAGGCGGTCGGCCAGCGTGGGTGAGTCCGTGACGTGCGGGGCGAACAACCACGAAGCGAGCCGCACGTTCCACTGCAGCCAGGTGGGTCTGTCCACGATCAGAGGCGACGCCCCGGGGGGCGCCACCAGCCCCGTCGTCCTCGCGACGATCGCGTCTGCCCGCTCAGCCGCAGACCTCAGACCGGCCACCACCTCAGCCAGCTCGGCGTCGGACAGCTCCGGGCCCGGGTCGACGAGACGAGCACCGAGTCGCTCCGCGAGCGACCAATCGACCGGCGGGACAGAGGTCATGGGCCGAGCGTAGCCAGCCGGCCCGCGGATCAGGTCCCGGTCGCCGGTGCGTCCTCAGCCGCCGACCCGCCACGGACCGGTGCGAGGGCTAGCGTGATCCCTGCCACCACAGGAGGGACCATGTCCGTCACCCCGCCCCCGAGCCCCGGAGAAACCCCGCCGCGAGCCTCCGGTCCAGACGTCGACGCGGTGCACGGGCAGTACGGCAGCGTTCCTTCCGCACCCCCCGACCCGGCCTGGTACGGCTGGCCAGGTCTCGGCCATGACACCGCTCACGAGGGGAGCGGGCGCTCGTCGACGCCGTGGGAGTCGGGCCACAACCCCGGTCAGACCGGCCCGGCGAGCTACGGCACCCCGTCGTGGCTCCCGTACGACGAGAACCAGGCGAACGCGACCCCGTACACCACTGCCCCCGGGTATCCCGACCCGATGCGGAACCCGCCTCCCCCGGGCTACGGGGACCCGGCTCCGTACGCACCTCCCCCCGGCTACGGGGACCCGGGCCAGTACGGTGCCTGGCAGGGGTACGCGAACGCCGGCTACTCGTCCGGTGGCCACCCCGGCTACGCCATGGCTCCCGCGATGACCGCGCCCCTCCCCACGGGGATGGCCGTGGCCGCGATGGTCTGCGGCATCACGGGTGTCGTGCTCAGCCTGTGCGGGGGCTGGACGATCGCGCTGCCGATCGTGGGCATCGTCCTGGGAGCGCTGGGCGTGCAGAAGGCGAACCGCGGTGAGGCGGGCGGCCGCGGCATGGCAGTCACCGGCATCGTCACGGGAGCTGTCGGTGCCGCGATCTCTGTAGCCGTGATCCTGATCGCGCTCATCGGGATGGCCGCGTTCGGGTGACGCAGGGTCACGGGGCCGGCCAGTTCACTGCCGGCAGGTTCCGCAGCACGGCGAAGACGACCGCGACCACGACGAACCCGGCCATGACCGCCGGCGACAGCCAGCGGTTGAACCGGAGCTGCGCGCCGCGGATCCTGTACACGGTCCAGATCCCCCAGAGCAGGACCGCGTACGTGACCATGCCGACGACGAGGGTGTTGCTGTGCACCGCCGCGGCCAGCCGTCCGTGGGCGAGGTCGTTCACGGCCCGCAGACCTCCGCACGCCGGGCAGTAGAGCCCTGTCGACGAGAAGAACGGGCACGCCCCCCAGCTCCCCGTGACGTGGGGGTCGCGGACGACGACGGCCGACACCGCGAGCGCTCCGGACATGGCGACGGTGATCGGCTGGGACAGCCGACGGCCCAGTCCGACGCAGGACTGCGGGACGCGCGCCATGACAAGGGAGCGTACCGGCGCCGGCGGCCTCAGCCCTGGCTCCCGGTAGGTCGCTGCGCATGGCCACCCCCGAACGACCGCCGGGGTCCGGTCACCGCAGCAGAGGTCAGCAGCCGCAGGCTGCGACGATGCTCGTCTCGTGGTCGAGCCAGTCGCGGGCCGCCAGCGCCTGCTCCGGGGCGACGTCGTTGGTGATGAACGCGAAGGCGACGAGACCGCCGTCGGCCGTTCGTGTGAACCCGGCGAGCGAGTGCACACCCGTCAGAGTCCCCGTCTTGGCCCGTACGGCGCCGCGCCCGGCACCCTCGGTGGCCGGGTTGGTGTAGCGCGCGTACAGAGTCCCGTCCGCGGCCGCGGTCGGCAGGCCGTCCACGAGTGCGCGATAGCGGGTATCGGTGAAACCCTTGGCGATCGCCAGCGTCAGGACGGTCGGTGTGGCGAGGTCGGCGCGTGACAGCCCCGAGCCGTCGTCGATGTGCATCCCGTCGCGCCACAGGCCCAGACTGACCAGCTTCGCCTGCATGGCGGCCCGCGCCGCGTCGATGGACCCGGACGACCCCGCGGCGAGCGCGATCTGGCGGAACAGGACCTCAGCGCCGTCGTTGTCGGAGTGGAGAAGGATCTGGGAGACGATGAGGTCGAGCGGCAACGACTGTACCGATGCCAGGGTCGTGGCCCCGGGGGCCGCCGTACCGGCAGCGATCCCGGTGACCTGGATGCCCCGTGACGTCAGCTGCGCGGCGAACGCGGTCGCCGCGTCACCCGACGGGTTCGTGCTGTGCACGCCGTTCACGACGCCCTCGTCCACCCACAGAGCCGATGTGGGTGTGGCGAACTCGTGGTACCCGGCCGGCCAGGCCGGGTTCCATCCGGGGCCGCTGAACAGTGAGTCGTCGTACGCGAGTGAGACCGAGCTCCGCCCGGACGCCTTGAGCGCCTTGGCCGTCGCCTCGGCGAGATCGCCGATGGAGGCCCGTGCGGGGTAGCTCGTCGTCCCGGCGGCACTCAGGTACGGGTCGCCGCCTCCGACAAGGACGATCTGGTTGTCCGTACCGGTGACGACCTTCGTGGTGAAGCGGTGGTCCGGCCCGTACACGTCCAGCGCCGCGGCACTGGTGAGGAGCTTGAGTGTGGAGGCGGGCGTCATCAGCAGGTCGGCGTTCTCGCCCGTCACGACAGCGCCGGTCAGGGGGTCGATGACGACCATCCCGTCCAGCGGTACCGACGACCTGTCGACGGCACGGAGCTCTGCCAGCAGCTTGGCGCCATCGGGCAGTCTGCCCTGCGACGCCGTCGCGGCCACCGGGACCGGCGTGACCGGGCTCGGCGTGGGAACGGGCGTCGGCGCGTACAGGGTGGGGTCGATGGTGGGGCTGCCTCCGTCCGACCACAGCCCCGTCGCGTACAGGATCCTCGGCCCTCCGAACCACACGGCCGCGGCCACGACCACGACGAGGGCCAGGGACATCGCCATCGAGCCGAACGCTCGTCGTGGCACAGAGTCCTCCCGGGCGGCTATCCTGCGAACCAGTCGACACATTACAGAAGGAAGCTGACAGTGACGGAAAACCTCAGGCGGCAGCTTCACATCGAGAACCCTTCCGGTCTCGTCTTCGACGTCACGATCGAGATCCCTCGAGGCTCGAAGAACAAGTACGAGCTGGACCACAAGACAGGTCGGATCCGGCTGGACCGGACACTGTTCACCTCGACGCAGTACCCGAGCGACTATGGCTTCATCGAGGGGACTCTCGGCCAGGACGGCGATCCCCTCGACGCACTGGTGCTCCTCCCCGAGGCGACGTTCCCCGGGGCGCTCATCGAGTGCCGGGCCATCGCGATGTTCCGGATGACCGACGAGATGGGTGGCGACGACAAGGTCATGTGCATCCCGACCGCTGACTCGCGCCAGGACTACCTGCGCGACATCGGCGACATCCCCGAGTACCAGCTGCTCGAGATCCAGCACTTCTTCACCGTGTACAAGGACCTCGAGCCCGGCAAGTCCGTCGAGGGCGCGACCTGGGCCGGCCGTGCGGCCGCCGAGGCCGAGATCCTGGCGTCCTACGAGAGGGCGAAGGGCACCCTCTACGAGGCCCACCATGTGAACCTCGCCTGACCGGGTGAACCTCGGGGGGCACAGGAGTGATCCTGTGCCCTCGTTGAGTCTCCGGCCGTGGACTCGATGTCTGGTGAGGTGCAGCACTGACCTCCGACGAGCTCCAGGCCCGTACCGCAGGGCCCGGCCCGCTGCGCCACGTCCATGCCCGGCCACCATCTCGGAGCGGCTCCTCCTGAGGCCGGTCCAGGCCACGCACGGCCTAGAGGGCGAGCCCCAACGCGAAACCGCCTGCAGC
>DAIEHO010000022.1 GCA_027353565.1 Propionibacteriaceae bacterium | reverse complement strand
GCCCGATAACCCGGCCAACGTGGCGATCCGGTCGTCCTCCCTGGCAGGACCCCCTCATAACCCGGGCAACGTGGCGATCCGAGTCGAAGCCATCACTGCTGCTGTCCTGGTGCCGCGACGACGAACAGCGACCGTACGGGCAGTCGTTCACCCGCACGGTCGCTGTCGCGCCTTCACGGTGCGACTAAACGCCTAGTCGCGCTCTACGCAGAAGCTCGCCCTCGGTCTGGTTGGACGTCGGCACCCGGCCGGGAAGAGGCAGGATCCGCTCGTGGATGGCGTCGAGGATCCACTCCGGCTGCGGGAAGTACAGCGACTCCAGCTCCGGGGCGGGTGTGACGTGGTTGCGCGAGCCGACGATGACCACCGGCGCGTCGAGGGAGTCGAACGCGACCTGCGACACGTTCGCGGCGATGGTCTGCATGACCGAGCCTCGCTCCACGGCATCCGACGACAGCACGAGACGGCCGGTCTTCTTCACCGACTCGAGCAGTACCGAGTAGTCCAGCGGGCAGACGAACCGGAGGTCGACGACCTCGGCCGAGACGCCGTACGTCTCCTGGAGCTCGTCGGCCGCCTTGAGGGCCCGGTACAGGGTGGCGCCGTACGTGGCGATGGTGATGTCGGTGCCCTGGCGGCGGACGACGGAGGTGCCCTCGGGCGTCTCGTAGTAGCCCTCGGGAACGCCGTTCTCCTCGAACTGCTCACCCATGTCGTACAGGAGCTGGGACTCGAGGAAGACGACCGGGTCGGTGCCGGACAGGGCGAGGTTGAGCATGCCCTTCGCGTCCGTGGGCGTCGTCGGGAAGTAGACCTTGAGACCAGGGATGTGGTTCACGAGCGCGGACCAGTCCTGGCTGTGCTGGGCGCCGTACTTGTTCCCGACGGAGACCCGCATCGTCAGCGGCATCTTCAGCAGGCCAGCGGACATCGACTGCCACTTCGCCGCCTGGTTGAACACCTCGTCGCCCGCGCGACCGAGGAAGTCGCAGTACATGAGCTCGACGACCGCACGGCCTCCGGACAGCGCGTACCCGACACCGGCACCGATGATCGCGGCCTCCGAGATCGGCGAGTTGAAGAGCCGACGGTACGGGAGCAGCTCGGTGAGGCCGCGGTAGACGGCGAACGCGCCGCCCCAGTCACGGTTCTCCTCGCCCCAGGCAGCCATCGTCGGGTCGATGGCGAACCGATGCGCCATGGCCTCGAACAGACCGTCCCGGAACTGGTACATCTTCACCTTGGAGACCGGCTTGCCCTCGGAGTCGGTGGCCTTCCGGACCTTGCTGGCGATCGCCTTCACGCGCGCGTTCTCGGACAGCGGCTGCAGCAGCTCCGGCTCACCGGAGCCGAACGCCTCCACGTGTCCGTTGGACAGCATGACGGACTCCACGAACTGTGCGTCGACACGCGGGCACTCCTCGTCGTTCGTCGCGAGCGTCAGCACCTTGGTGAGGCGCTCGACGATGCCGGCGCGCAGGTCCTCGACCTCGGTCGTGCCGACGACCTTCTTGCTGACCAGCAAGCTGGTGAAGGCCTCGATGGAGTCGGCCTGCTCCCACAGCTCCATCTCCTCCTTCGTACGGTAGGAGGAGGCGTCCGACGGGGAGTGCCCTGAGATGCGGTACGTGATCGTGTCGAGCAGGACCGGGCCCTTGCCGGCCAGCAGGAGCTCCTTCTTCCGTCGGACGGCGTCCGCGACGGCCAGCGGGTCGTAGCCGTCGACGCGCTCGGCGTGCATCGCCTCCGGGTTGACCCCCGCGCCGACGCGCGCCAGCACGTCGTAGCCCATCGTCTCGCCGTCGGTCTGTCCGCCCATGCCGTAGAAGTTGTTGAAGAAGTTGAACAGGATGGGCGGGTTGCCGCCGTCGGAGTC
>DAIEHO010000018.1 GCA_027353565.1 Propionibacteriaceae bacterium | reverse complement strand
GATCAGCCCTGAGCACCTGGCCTAGCGGGCCGGTACCTGCCGGATCATGGCGTGCAGCTTCGGGCCGTCGATGCTGGTGAGGTCATGGTCGTGACGCAACGGCGGCCCGGGATCACTCCAACGACGGCTGCGCCTACAGCGGGAGGCGCTTGAAGATCGGCCTCGGGATGTGGCGGAGGATGAGCATGACGAACTCGAAGGCGGGCGGGGCCCACACGATCTCGCGGCCGGCCTTGACGGCCTTGACGACGAGCTCCGCGACGACCTCCTTGTCGACGGTGAGCGGTGCTTCCTTGAGGTGGGCGCTCATTCGGGTCCGTACCATGCCGGGACGGACGACGAGGACCTTGACGCCGTACGGCTCGAGGGCCTGGCCGAGGTTGAGGTAGAAGCCGTCGAGACCGGCCTTGGTCGACCCGTACACGAAGTTCGAGCGGCGGACGCGCTGTCCCGCCGCCGACGACATCACGACGATCTGGCCGTGGCCCTGGGCCTTCATCTTCTGCCCCAGCAGGACACCGATGCTCAGGGCGCCCGTGTAGTTCACGCCCACGAAGTCGATGACACTGCGCTGGTCCTGCCACAAGGCCTCGGCGTCTCCGAGGAGCCCCCACGCGACGATCGCCAGGTCGACGTCGCCCCATGACCACGCCTCGTCGATGATCGCGGGATGGGCAGGGAAGTCCAGCGCGTCGAAGTCGATGCCTTCGACGCTCGTGGCGCCTGCGGCAAGCAGCTCCGCCGCAGCGTGGTCACGTTCCTGCCTGCCGGGGAGCCCGGCGAGAATGACCCGGGCCGGAGCGGCCGACAGGTACTCGCGGACGATCGCGAGTCCGATCTCGCTCGTCCCGCCGAGCAGCAGGATGGTCTGGGGGTTACCCGTGGCGTTGATCACAACAGCTCCAGTCGTCGGGCGAGGTCAGAGGCGAAGACGCCGTCAGGGTCCACCCGACGCCGGACGGCGGTCCATTCCTCGAGACGCGGGTACATGGTGTGGAACGTGGCAGCCGTCGTCCGTGAGTCCTTCGCCACGTACAGGCGGCCGCCGAACTCGAGCACCTGCTTGTCGATGCGCGCCAGGAACGGCGCCAGGCCGTCGCGGATCGGGAAGTCGACGCAGACGTTCCATCCCTCCATCGGGTACGACAGCGGCGCGCGGTTGCCCTCGCCGAACAGCTTGAACACGTTGAGGAACGAGTAGTGCCCCGACCTCTGGATGTCGCGCACGATCGAGACGAAGGCGTCGCGTGCCCTCGTCGGGACCACGAACTGGTACTGCAGGAACCCGTCAGAGCCGTAGGCGCGGTTCCACTCGCCGATGAGGTCCAACGGGTGGTAGAAGCCGGTCAGGCTCTGCACCTTGTTGGTGTAGTTGCCGCTCTTGGCGTACCAGAGGCTGCCGAGCACCGAGAACGTCAGCTTGTTCGCGAGCCCGTTCGGGAACACGTCGGGCAGCGTCACGAGCGGTTCGGCGTCGAAGCGGAGCGGGTCGTTGCGGAGCTTCGGCGGCAGCTGGTCGAGCCTCGCGATCGCCCCCCGCGAGATCGCCGCGCGCCCGAGCGTCGGCGGTGCGGAGATGGCGTCGAACCAGGCCGAGCTGTACGGGTAGCGTGCCTCGGACCCGTCCGTGTGCGCCTCGATGGTCTCTTCGAGCGAGTGCGTGACAAGGCCGTCAGCGACGAAGTACGCAGTCTCCACACGGTCGAGGTCCAGCGTGGCCCTCAGGACGATGCCGGTCAGCCCGGCGCCACCGACCGTGGCCCAGAAGATGGACCCGTCAGGGTCGTCGGGCGTACCCTCCGGGGCCAGGTCGAGGACCCGCCCGTCCGCGATGAGCAGCTGCATCGCGCGCACGTGGTTGCCGAAGCTGCCGGCGCTGTGGTGGTTCTTGCCGTGCACGTCGCATGCGATGGCCCCGCCGACGGTGACCTGGCGCGTGCCGGGCAGCACCGGGATCCACAGTCCGTGGGGCAGGACGACGCGGAGCAGGGCGTCGAGCGAGACGCCGGCATCCACGTCGACGGTGGCCGCCGCCGCGTTGACGTGGTGGACCCGGTCGAGCGAGGTCATGTCGATGACCAGTCCGCCGGAGTTCTGGGCGACGTCGCCGTAGCTGCGGCCCAGGCCCCTCGCGACCACCCCCCGGGAGAGGGGGCCGGACGTCGCAGCGGCCGCGGTCGTGACCGCGTCGATGACGACCTCAGGCGCGGCAGGCCTGAGGACATGGGCAAGTGTGGGGGCGGTCCGCCCCCAACCGGAGAGTTTCTCTTGGGTCGTGGCGCTCATCGCAGCCCACTCTACGGGTGTCCGGTCATGGCGCGGGCAGTCGACCCCTAGGCTCTCGTGTCGTGTCATCGAGTCCCCGGCCCTGGCGAGGCAGTGTCCTCCTGCTCGTCGCAGCCATGATCTGGGGCTCCGCGTTCGTCGCCCAGAGGTTCGGGGCCGAGCACATGGCCTTCGCGTCGTTCACGGCGGTGAGGCACGCCCTGGGGGCGCTCGTCCTGCTCGTCGTGGTCGCCATCTTCGACCGTGGCTCGCGCCGCACCCGTACGGAACGTGCGGCCCGCTGGCGGGAGGTACTGCTGCCCGGGCTCGGCGTCGGTGTGGCTCTGAGCGGGGGCTCGCTGCTGCAGCAGGCGGGTCTGCAGACGACGACAGCCGGCAACGCCGGATTCATCACCGGCCTGTACATGGTCTTCATCCCGATCGTGGGCTACCTCGTGTTCCGGCAGCGGGCGAGCCGCTGGGTGTGGCTGGGCGCCGCGATGGGGTTCGCCGGTCTGTACCTGTTGAGCGTGCGGAACGGCTTCCAGGTCAACATCGGCGATCTCCTTGTCCTCGGCTGCGCCGTGTTCTGGACCGGTCACATCCTGGCGTTGGAGCGGCTCGGCGCCCTCGACCCGTTCCGCCTGTGCGTCGTGCAGTTCGCCACCTGCGCGGTGATCAGCCTCGTCTTCGCCGTCGCGTTCGAGCCCACACCCCTGAGCGGGGTCGCCCAGACGCTCGGCCCCCTCGCGTACGCCGCATTCCTCTCCACGGGGGTCGGGTTCACGCTGCAAGTGGTGGGACAGCGCGACGCGCCGGCCAGCCACGCCGCGCTGATCATGGCGCTCGAGGCGGTCTTCGCCGCCATCGGTGGCGCGGTGGTCCTGGGCGAGCGCATGGACCTCAGGGCGCTCCTCGGCGCGGGACTGATGCTCGCGGCGGTCGTGGTCGCCCAGCTTGGCGTGCTGCTCTCACCACGGTCGACTGTTGAGGCGATGCCGCACGTCCCGGAGCCCTGACGAGCGCTAGCGTCAACCCCATGGAAGTCCTGATGCTCGGTACGGGGTCGTCCGACGGCTGGCCCAACGCGTGGTGCCCCAAGCCGTGCTGCACCTCTCTCGTCGAGGCAGGCATCGTCCGCACGCAGACGTCGGCGCTCATCGACCGGGTGCTGCTCGTCGATCCTGGCGCGGAGGCGCCGCGTCAGGCCATGCGCTCGAACATCTCCCTCGCCGGCGTGCGGTACGTGCTCGCCAGCCACGTCCATCCCGACCATCTGGACCCGGCGTTCCTCATGCACCGGTCCTGGGTGACGAACGAACCCCTCACCGTCGTCGGGCCGAAGCCCGTGATCGATGCATGCAAGCCGTGGGTCGGTGCTGGGAACGTGACGTTCGTCACGATCACCGCTGGACGCGACGTCGTCCTCGGCCCGTACAGGGTCAGAGCGCTCCCGGCGAACCATGAGGCGCACGGGGAGGCCTGCCTGTACGCCATCGCCGGCCAGGACGCCACGATCCTTTGGGGGACGGACACCGGTCCCTGGGCCCGCGGCCTGAGGGAGATGCTCGGCGGGACCACGTTCGACCTCGTCCTTCTGGAGGAGACGTTCGGGGACGCGACGGAGCCCACGGGCGGGCACCACAACCTTCAGTCGTTCTCAGCCGCCGTCCGCCAGCTCCGCGAGTGGGGGTGCGCAACGGCAGCGACCGACGTCGTGGCGGTCCACCTCAGCCACCACAATCCCCAACCAGAGCAGCTGTACCTGCGACTGCGGGACGTGGGCGCCCGCGCCGTTCCCGACGGGACGCCGATCGTCGCCGGGGGCGCCAGGAACTCGTTGAGCCTCTGACGCACGTCTTCCCCTGATACCTGCCCTGGTGAGGTGTGCCGGTACTAGGGTCGCCTCGACGCCACCTACCCTGTCCCGGCGTCGTGAGGAGACTTATATGGCCACTGATTGGGCGGCAGACGTCAAGACGTACGACCCCAAGGCCGATGACGAGGCCATCGCGGGCATCGTGCGTCACTGTGGCATCGCCCTCCACAAGGTCGATTCCTCGCTGGTCTCGTACAGCGACCCCGAGGAGCTCAAGCGCGTCCGCGAGGGCTTCATCAAGAAGAAGCTCGCGATCACCGACACCGACGACGCCATCGATGCAGCACTCGCCAGCGTGGGCGAAACGCTGAAGGGCGTGTCCCGCAAGAACCGCGTCACGGTCTACTACCTGCTCGCCAAGCACTACAACAAGCTCGGCCTGTTCAAGAAGTCCTGAAACCCGCAGTGAGACCGGCCGGCCGGGTCCTCCCGGTCGGCTGTCGCATCCGTACGCTCAGTCGTCCTCGAGCCCGTAGAAGAGCCGGTTGACGACGTTGCGCGCCCGCCGCGCCGTACGCCCCCAGTCGTCGAGCAGGCGTGAGGCGCCGCCGCGTCCGTACCCGAGGGCCTGCGCGACCTGCGCATTCTCCCGCGAGTCGGTCGGGATCGTGTCAGAGGCCTTGCCACGTACGAGCATGGAGGTGTTGCGGATCCGGCCGGCGAGCTCCCAGGCCGCCTCGAGAGCAGCCGCGTCGTTCTCATCCAGCAGCTCCGCGGCCACCGCCGCGCGAAGGGCCTCCATGGTGCGCGGGGTCCGCATCGTGGCCACGTCGTGAGCGTGCTGGAGCTGCAGCAGCTGGACGGTCCACTCGACGTCCGAAAGCCCACCCGGACCGAGCTTCACGTGCCGCTTCGGGTCGACGCCCCGCGGCATCCGCTCCGTCTCGACCCGCGCCTTGAGCCGTCGTATCTCGTGCACCTGCTGCAGGGAGAGGCCGCCGCTCGGGTACCTGACGGGGTCGATGATCTCGATGAACCTCGCACCCAGCCGCTCGTCGCCGGTGCCGGCGTCCGCACGAAGCATGGCCTGCGCCTCCCAGGTCGCAGACCATCGCTCGTAGTAGCGCCGGTACGCCGACAAGGTGCGCACCAGGGGGCCCTCCTTGCCCTCCGGCCGCAGGTCCGCGTCGAACCGCAGCGCCGCGTCCTCCCCGCCCAGCGTCAGCAGCGAACGCAGGCGCGTGACGACCGCGATCGCCCTCCGCGTACGGTCAGGATCGTCCGTGTCGTCGATGACGAACATGCCGTCGGCGTCCGACGAGTACGACATCTCGCTGGCCCCCCAGCTGCCGCACGCGATCACGGCGATCTCCGGTGCGTCGTCCACCTCACGGCGCGCGATCTCGAGCACCGTCCCGACGGTCGCATCGACGATGTCGGTGAGGCCCCGGCCCACGACCTCGCGTGACGCGTGCCCGAGAAGGTCCGCCATCGCCAGCCGCAGCAGCTCGCGTCGCCGGATCGCCTGCACCGCCTCGACGGCGGGTTCCGTCTCCGGGTAGCGGCCCGCCGCGGCCGTCATGGCCTCACGGATCTCCTCGAGACTCCGTGGCACGATGAGCTCGTCGCTGCTCAGCAGCTCCACCTGCTGCGGCACTCGGCGGATCAGGGTGACGGCCATTCGCGACGTCGACAGGATGCGGGCCATCCGCTCGGCCATGGCGGATTCGTCGCGCAGCGCGCGGAGGTACCAGGGTGTCTCGCCGAGGGCCTCCGACACCTGCCTGAACGCGAGCAGCCCGGCGTCGGGGTTGGGACCCGCCGCGAACCACCCGAGCATCGCCGGCAGGAGCTGCCGCTGGATCTCCGCAGGACGCGACATTCCGGCAGACAGGGCCCTGATGTGCCGCAGCGCCGCGTCCGCATCCGCGTAGCCGAGCGCCGAGAGCCTCGTCTTCGCCGCGTCCGTGGTCAGCCGTACAGCCTCCGAGGGGATGCGGGCCACCGCCTCCAGCAGCGGCGAGTAGAACACCCGCAGGTGCAGACGGGTCACCGTGCGAGCGCTCGCGCGCCAGTCCTCGACCACCTCGTGCGGCTCCGTACGGCCGATCGCCCTCGCCAGGCGCCGCAGGCCGGCCTCGTCCTCCGGGATCAGATGGGTGCGGCGCATCTTGTGCAGCTGTGCGCGGTGCTCGAGGAGGCGCTGGAACCTGTACGCCTCGGCCAGTCGAGCCCCGTCCGCCCGTCCGACGTAGCCATGGTCGACGAGGGCGGCCAATGCGGGCAGCGTGGCCCGGACCCTGAGCCGCACGTCCGCACGCCCATGGACGAGCTGCAGCAGCTGCACGGTGAACTCCGTGTCGCGCAGTCCCCCCGCACCGAGCTTGATCTCGCGGTCCGCCTCCTTCGCGGGAATCAGCGAGATCACCCGAGCACGCATCGCCTGGGTCTCGGGGACGAACCCCTCACGCTCCCCCACCGCCCACACGAGCGGCTCGATGAGATCGCAGAACTCCTGGCCGAGCGCGAGGTCCCCGGCCATGGGCCGCGCCTTCAACATCGCCTGGAACTCCCAGTTCTTCGCCCACTTGTCGTAGTACGCCTTCATGCTCGCCAGCGTCCGTACGAGCGGGCCCGCCTTGCCCTCCGGCCTCAGCGCAGCGTCCACGGACCACAACGACCCCGCGCTCGTCTGGTCGGCGCAGGCACGTGTCGCGGCGGCGGCCAGCTTCGTACCGATCTCGACGGCTTCGCCCGGGGTGCACTGGGGCTCGCCGGAGGCGTCGAGCGCAGGTTCGGCCACGTACAGCACGTCCACGTCGGAGATGTAGTTGAGCTCCTGGGCGCCTGTCTTGCCGAGCGCGATGACGGCGAACCGTACGCGGTCGTGGCCGGCCACCTGGGTGCGCGCGATCGCGACCGCTGCCTGGAGCGCGGCATCCGCGAGGTCTGCCAGCTCGCCGGCGATGTCGTCCAGCACTCCCAGCGGGTCGTCCGCCGTCAGGTCGCGCGCGGCGATCCGGATCAGCTCGCGCCGGTACGCGAACCGCAGCTCGTCGGCAGGACGTGACGCTCCCCCGGTCACCGCGCGGAGCAGCGTCTCCGAGATCTCCGACG
>DAIEHO010000013.1 GCA_027353565.1 Propionibacteriaceae bacterium | reverse complement strand
GTAGGTGTCCATCATCCCGATCTGCTCCGGGTGGACGGGGTTCTGCAGGCTCAGGACCAAGGACCGCGTGCGGTTGCTGAACGTGGGGTCGACGATGGACGGCGGCACGTTGGGGATGTAGTTGGGCAAGCCCGGTGAGGTGACCGTGTCGTACGTCAGGCTCCAGAACTGGCGCGGGAGGCTCACGTCGGTGTTGAAGTACGCGACGTCGAAGCCCATCGTGTCGGCGATCTGCCCGAGCAGGGGCACCTGCGACGGGAGTAGGTCGTTCACGTCGAAGTGATCGGGGCTGGAGAACGCGTATCCCCCAGCGCCCAGGTATCCGTTGAGGAAGACGATGCCCTTCGTCGTGTCCGTGCTCGGGAACGTCGAGATCGTGCCCAGGTCGTTGTTGTCGTACTCGAAGAGCACACCGAGGGCCATGTTCGTGGTCGACGACACGGACGAGATGAAGCTCGAGCCGGTCTGGTCGTTCGCGAGTGCCGACTCCTCGATGCTGTAGGTGACTCCGGAGACCGACAGGAAGCCCTTGACCGACATCCCCATGTAGCCGGTCTCGAGTGACGTCGCGACCGGCCGGTTGTGCGAGGAGTAGATGATGTTCGGCCGATCCATCCCCGCGCCGTCCGGGAGGATCTGTTGCGCGCAGACGTTCGTCGGGGCCGACCGTTGTGGCTGGACGTTCCCGGATCGCCAGCAGATCCCCTCCTGGATCTGGCCGTTGGTCAGCGCGAGGACCTGTTGCTTCGGCTGCAGGGCGTACTTGTGCGCCAGGTCGTTCGGGGTGAAGAGGACGACGAGGGGGTCGTAGACGAAGTGCAGCTGCTGCAACGAGAGCACCGGCATGCCCTCGGCGTCGATGTTGACGTCGTGGTCCCACGTCACACCGGACACAGTCTCGCCGGAGCGCGCGACGATCTCCGGGTAGACGAACGTCCAGAACTGCTGGCCGACGAACTCGGAGATCTCCGCCACGAGACCCTTCGTGGCGTCGAGCTCCGGGATCGGGATGAAGATCGTGGGCACGTGGAACGTCTCGCCCGTGATGCTCGTGAAGTCGAGGTTGTCGAGCGTGTCCACCATGGTCGTGGGTGTGTACGTCGCTCCGAAGAACTGCATCTCGCTGCGCTTGTGGCGAGCACCCTGTGCCAGCGTGAGGTTCCCGGTCGTGGCCGGGACGAAGGTATCGATGAGCAGACCCGCGGTCGTGCCGAGCTGACCCACGGCACCCAGCTGTGGACAGTTGGCGACCGCACGGACCATGTAGACCAGGTTGTTGTACGGGACGAGCTCGAACTCCTGGCCGGTCGGCTGCATCAGCCCGTCCAGCGTCATGAAGTCGCCGGTGCTCGTATAGCTGGTCCCCAGCGAGGCGTTGATGTCGTCGATCGAGATCAACGTGGCGCTGGCCTGACCAGCGACGTAGATGTCCGTGGGGAAGGTCAGCGGCTGGTTCTGGCTGATCTGCAGGTCGGCCGTGCCTGCGGTCGCATCGATGGAGAAGTTCACGTACTGCTTGGCGCCGGTGTTGGTGGTCGTCACAGCGACGACGTACGGCTTGTTCCCGACGGAGATCGTCTTCGCGGAGTCGTACTCACGATCCGAGAACGTGTAGGTCAGCTTGTACAGGTGGGACGGCGACCTCTTGTCGACGGTGAACGCCGCGTCAAGGCGCAGCGGGACGAGGTCACCGGCACCGAAGGCGAGGTACGCCGCGGACCCGCGGTTGTGCGTGGCCCGCATGAGATGGCAGTCGGCACTCCAGTTCCGGCGGCGACAAGGGAAGTACGGCGTCCGGGTGCGGTTCTCCATCTCCTGGACAGCGCCCGCGAGGCTGTAGGGCAGGTTCGTGAAGATCGCCGTCTGGGAGTAGGCGACGTCCCGGAGCGGGAAGGGGTACTGCTGGAAGGTCAGGTCGTCGAAGGCGTCGTGCTGGTCGAACAGCGAGTACAGGTAGCCCAGACCGAGCTCGTCGGTCTTGCTCAGCAGGTTGGCGTACTCGGTGCCCTGTCGAGCGAAGTGGCCGTACTGGTCGTGGACCATGGCCGGAACGATGATCGACATGTTGTAGCTGGTCAGCGTCTGCAGGAAGACCACCCGGACGTAGTACGGGTCGTAGGTCAGGTTCTTGGTCGGCCGAGGCAGCTGGTCGAAGACCTCTTGGTCCGCTGCCACCATCTCCACCAGGTAGGCCTCGCCGGTACTGGGGTTGTAGACCGTGAATCCGTAGATGGTCTGGTGCTGGAAACGTTGACGCGAGGGTTGGGTTCCGAGGGCGGCCGAGCGGTCCTGAGTCACGGCAGCCGCCGGGTTCTCAGCCTTGGTGAGAGTCCGGTCAGCGGCCATCCGTTGTGCGGTCTGGGTCTTCGCGCTCATCACTTGCTCACTGCTGTTGACAGTGGCATTGGCCACGACGTGCGGGCTGAGGTTCGTGACCGTGCGGCCCACGACGACCGGTTCGATGATCTCCGCCGCGACGACCCCGCCGGCCGGGGAAGCCGTTGCTGTCCTGAACGCGGTGTACGGGTTGCCTTGTCGCAGCTCTGCGGGCAGCGCGATGCGCTCCGAGTCGAGAGGGCCCGACGCGGAGGTGGCGGACGCCGGCTCGGACGTCGCGGCGACCAGCTCGGCGACGCTCTGCATGACGGCCTGCAGCCGCCCCTGGTCCACGCTCTGGGTCGCCGGGTCGAACGGGAAGCCCCAGATCGGCGTCACCGTCATCTGCTCGCGGTCCGTGTCGAGATAGAGATGGATCGGCTCGCCTCTGCCGTGAACCTCGGCACTGATCCGGGTTGCGTCCGCCTGTGAGTTGGCGACACGCGCGGCCTGCGTCGCGCCCGAGTACTCCACGTCGAGATACGGGTCGTGCTTGTTCGCGAACTGCCAGTACTGCGTGCTGGGCCACGCCAGTGGAGGGTACGGCCGGTTGCTCGGGTCGAAGTCCAGCGCCTCGATCTCGATGACGCTCAGCATGTAGCGCGTACCCCCGATGACCAGGCTGTCGTCAGCGGGCAGGAACACCCACTTGAGCGTCGAGCCGACGAGCACCGGGCGGACGAGACCCATGTGCACCGGACTCGGCGCGAACGCCTGCGCCGACGTGTCGTCGGGCGCCGAGTTGATCACGGCGCTCGCGAGGAAGACGTTGGCGGGGCTGACCGAACCGATCTGACGGGTGTCGACGTTGATGTTCGAGTAGACGAACAACGAGCTGTCGGTGATCTGCAGCCGGTAGGCGGGGAGCCCGCTCACCTGTGCGTCAAGCGTCATCGTCCCGTCGGAGCCGGCGCCGGGCAGGTCGTCAGGTCGCAGGTCAAGGAAGACAGGTACCGACCACACAGTGATCGTCGCGTCTCCCCCGACGAAGCTCCCGAAGTAGAGGTCGCCCGCGCGTGGCGAGGAGTTGTCGGTGGCCGTGGGACTGGGGATGGCGACACCCGTCGCGACCGGCATCCGATCCGAGTTGAGCACGTCGTACGTGCTCAACTTCTCGCCATAGGTGAACCGAACGGTGTAGACCCCCGCTTGGAGGATGCCGTTGGTGCCGACCGCGGGAGCTGGCATGGTCAGCTGGAGCTTCGGGTACAGCCGGACGGACGGCGCGTCGGGGGCGTACACCATCGACCCGACGAACGTGTGCGTCTTGTCGCCCGCGGTGACCTTGTCCGTCGCCGTCGAGCCGTCAGCCCCGCGCACGCTGAGCGCCGTGCCTGTGAGGGAGAGCACATAGGTCATGCCCGGGCGGAAGGTCACCTTCAGCGGTGCCAGCGCCAGGTCGTACGGCGGCAGAGGCGGGTCGACGTCGCTCCGCTCCATGAGGTTGACCACCCGACCGGTGCTCCGCGCAAGGAACGTCGCAGCGTCACCGATCCCTTGCTCAGGGAAGTGCGTATCGATCTCGAGCCCCAGAGGGCCGGTCCCTGCGAGCGCTTCGGTGGGGATGTAGGCAGTGAGCCCCGCTTGCACGGTGACTGGGCCCTGCGGCGGCGCTTTCGGGGTGTTGGCGCCCGCGCCGATGACCTCCTCGAGCCGGGTGACGCCGTTGTCGCCGAGCGCCGGTCGCACGCGTTCGGCCGCGACCTGGGGCGACGGTGGAGTCGGCGTTGTGGTCACGCTCACCACGACGGGTACGTCGAGCTGGTCGACGATCGACGTCGATGCCGCATGCGAGCTCAGGGTGAAGTCGAGCGATGCTGCTGTGGTGAGTAGTCCGAACGCGTTGTCGGACTGGGCCATCGACGCCGTCTCGATCATCCCGATGAGGGTGTCGATCGGATACAGGTCCTGGGCCTGGCGGAGCTTGGCCACGGCGCCCTGCAGTGACCCGCCGCTGAGGAAGACCTGCTTGGGGTCATAGACGGTTGTCGGCGTCACCGGCGCCGCCACTGCCCCCGTGAAGAACGCATTGTCTGCTTGGTAGTCCCAGATGGGCACGCCGAGGCAGGTGGTCCAGGCGTTGTCACGGTAGAACCCGATCAGGCGCTGGTTGGCGAACACCTGTGCAGGAGAGGATGACTGGTAGGTCAGTTCGGCGACACCCAGCTGGACACTCGAGCCGACCGGCGAGGTGGTGTAAACCTTGGCCGTGTCGAACGTGTACGTCGAGAACGAGTGGTCCGGCAAAGCCACGGTGGCCACCGTCTGCAGGGTCAGGGCCGTCGCCGTGCCTGCTTGATAACCCGGGCCGCCGGGAAAGACGGCGGTCTGGCCGAGGCGGCTCACGTAGTGCGTGCCGACGCCGATTCGGTCCCGCGTGTAGACAGTCGGAAGTGTGAACGTCGTCGCGCCGAGCTGGTTGTGCTTGGTGAGGTCGTAGACCAGGGCCGTGACGAGCGGGACGATGGTCGGGCTGGCGTCGTAGACCTGCTCATTGTGGGTCTGGATGAAGTCATCGAGCGGTACGACCTGGGACACAGCGGTGCCAAGCACGACGGCGCGCAGACCGGTGGCCGGGTCGT